>JBIJCY010000060.1:0-12263 GCA_044344385.1 Rhodocyclaceae bacterium
AGTCACGATAGGCAGCTTCACAGGCGGCCAATCCAAGTACATTGACATGCGGCACGATGCCATTCATTGCCGCGAGAAAACGACGGCGTAACGCGGCATCCGGAATGACCGCAAAGGCGCAACCAAGGCCGGGGATGTTATAGGTTTTTGATGGTGCCATCAGGGTAATGCTGCGCCGGGCAAGCTGATCATTGATCATGGCCAGCGGTATGTGCCGTGGCGCACCATCGAGCAGCAGACCACAGTGGATTTCATCGGAGCAAACGATCAGATTGTGACGCTCGCAGAACGCGGCCAGTTCGATGAGTTCTGCTTCACTCCATGCGCGACCGACCGGGTTGTGCGGGTGGCACAAGAGAAGCAGCCGGGTGTCGGGGGTCAGTGCCGCCTCAAGGGCAGGAAAATCCCAGGCCCAACGGCCCTCGTTAAAACCGAGCGGGGCCTTTAGCAGCGTTCGACCGGACAGGCGAGGTGCTGAAAGAAAAGGGGGATAAACCGGCGTGGTGGTTAAGACGCTGCCCTCAACCGCGCGGCACGCCACATTCAGCCCGGTGACCAAGCCCGGCAACCAGACCAGCGACGATGCGTCGACAGCCCAGAGGTACTCGCGCTGCAGGTGGTCGAGTACGGCGGCGACCAGCGACGGCCACGGCTCCGCGTAACCAAAGTACGCTTGTCCCACACGCCGTTCGAGCGCAGCAACAACTGCTGGTGGCGCGGCGAAATCCATATCCGCAATCCACAACGGCAGCACGTCACGGTCGGCGTACTTGTTCCACTTGATCGAGTCACCGCCTCGGCGGTCGATCGCGTGGTCGAAATTGAAGATGGGGAGATTTTCCATAATTTTAACCACGGCGACACAGCGAACACGGCGTTTCAAAGAACTGTTTTGCTTTTCGCCGTGCTCGCTGTGTCGCCGTGGTTAATGCTTTGTAAAGCACTCAAACTTCAAGATGCGCGTAAAGCTGTGTCGACAGGTAGCGCTCACCGAACGACGGAATGATCACCACGGTGAGCTTGCCGGCATTCTCCGGCCGGCGTGCCACTTCAAGTGCGGCCCAGACCGCTGCACCGGAGGAAATACCAACCAGCAACCCTTCCTCGGTCGCCATGCGGCGCGCCGTAGTGAAGGCATCCTCCGCCTTGACTCGCACGACTTCGTCATAAACCGCAGTGTTCAGCACCTTCGGCACAAACCCTGCGCCAATACCCTGAATCGGATGCGGCCCCTTTGGCCCACCGGACAACACCGGCGAAGCATCGGGTTCAACGGCAATGATCTTTACACCCGGCCGGCGCTCCTTGAGCAACTCGCCGACACCGGTAATCGTTCCGCCGGTGCCGATCCCTGAAACAAAGATATCGACCTGACCGTCGGTATCGCGCCAGACTTCCTCAGCGGTTGTTGTGCGATGAATCGCCGGATTGGCGGGATTTTCAAACTGCTGCGGAATAAAGTAGCGGCCATCGGCTGCGGCCATCTCCTCGGCACGCCGTATGGCGCCGCCCATGCCGTCCGGCCCCGGCGTCAGCACCAGATCGGCACCGTAAGCCTTGAGCAACAGCCGACGTTCGCGACTCATGGTTTCCGGCATGATAAAACAGCACTTGATACCGCGCGCCGCGCAGACCATCGCCAGACCAATGCCGGTATTGCCCGACGTTGGCTCAAGGATGATCGTATCCGGTTTGACCTTGCCAGCCGCTTGCGCCGCGTCGATCATTGACGCAGCAATACGATCCTTGACGCTGTGCGCCGGATTGTAGAACTCAAGTTTGACCGCAACGGTCCCATCGACGCCGGCGGAAAGGCGGTTGAGTTTGACCAGGGGTGTATTGCCGATCAACTCGGTAACGTTGTTGGCGATTTTCATGGGGCGCTCCTCTCGATTCAAACGGTATTGGTAAATTTACTACGGTCTTGCCTTGTCATCATCCCAAAAACAACTTATACGCCGGATTATCGGTTTCATCCCAATGTGCATAACCCAGATTTTTCAAAAACTTCCTGAACTCACCCTTCTCGCCGGAGGGCACCTGCATGCCAACGAGTACGCGACCGTAGTCGGCGCCGTGATTGCGATAATGAAAAAGACTGATGTTCCAGCCGGCACTCATTCGGTTCAGGAAGTTCATTAGAGCACCGGGGCGCTCGGGAAATTCAAAACGATAGAGAATTTCATTTTTGATGTTCGGTGAATGACCGCCCACCAGATGACGGATATGCCCCTTGGCCATTTCATCATCGGTCAGATCAAGCGTTGCGTAATGATGTTTGCGCAAATGTTCTACCAGCTTCAGCGATTCAGCGCGTGAGGCAACCTGAATGCCAACAAAAACGTGTGCATCACCTTCATCGTTGTAACGATAGTTGAATTCGGTGATGTTGCGCGCACCAATCAGCGAGAGGAATTTTTTGTAGGCACCGGGCTTCTCGGGCAAAGTAACCGCAAAAACTGCTTCACGCTGCTCGCCGATTTCTGCGCGTTCAGCGACGAAACGCAAACGGTCAAAATTCATGTTCGCACCAGAGGCAATGGCCACCAGCGTTTTGTCTTTCAGCTTGTGACGTTTGGCATATTCCTTGGCACCGGCCACAGCGAGCGCGCCGGCCGGCTCAAGTACAGCGCGCGTATCCTCAAAGACATCCTTGATCGCCGCACAGATCGCATCGGTATCGACCAGCACCATTTCATCGACATACTGCTGGCACAGGCGAAAGGTCTCTTCGCCGACGTATTTCACCGCCGCGCCATCGGCAAACAGTCCGACGTGGTCGAGACGAACGCGCTTGCCGGCTTTCAATGAACGGTCCATGGCGTCGGCATCGGCGGCTTCAACCCCGATGATTTTCGTTTCCGGCCGCAGGCGTTTGATGAAGGCGGCCACACCGGAAATCAGCCCGCCGCCGCCGACACAGCAGAAGACAGCATGAATCGGCTGCGGGTGCTGGCGCAAAATTTCCATGCCAATCGTTCCCTGACCGGCGATCACTTCGGGGTCGTCAAAGGGATGTACGAAAGTCAGCTTCTCGATTTTCTCCAGCGCCAGCGCGTGGGTATAGGCTTCGTCGTAGGACTCGCCGGCCAGCACCACTTCACCGCCGCGCGCCTTGACTGCCTGCACCTTGATTTGTGGCGTCGTGGTCGGCATGACGATCACCGCGCGGCAGCCGATTTTCGCTGCCGATAGCGCAACACCCTGCGCGTGATTGCCAGCCGAGGCGCAGATTACGCCGCGTTTCTGTTTCTCGGGGGAGAGCTTGACGATCTTGTTGTAGGCACCGCGCAGCTTGAAGGAAAACACCGGCTGCATGTCTTCGCGCTTGAGCAATACGCGGTTGCCAATACGCGCCGAGAGGCTCGGTGCGAAATCGAGCGGCGACTCAATCGCGACGTCATAAACCTGCGCATTGAGGATTTTTTCGAGATAGTCCGGGTGCATGGGAACGAAAGCGATTCCTGAAAACGGTCGATTCTAGCACTCCAAAAACGCAGGGCAGCCAGCTGAATTGTCCGCGCCGGCGTTAAATGCCCTTGTCGTTCGGCGTCAGGATCAACTGTTTGAGCAAGTCACCCATCGGCAGATTGAGATTGCCGCCCTTGGGGGGAATCGGCGAAGTGAACCATTTGGCGTAGATACGTGCCATCTCGCCGCTCTTCATCAAAGCAATCAAGGTGTCATCGACCAGCTTCTTGAACTCAAGATCGTTGCGGCGCAGCATCATGCCGTAGGGCTCGTAGGCATAACTTTCCTCGAGCACCACCAGCTTGAACTTGTCGGCTTCCGGAACGTCCATCAGCAGCCCTTGCAGCAGCACGTCGTCGAGAACCATGACATCAGCGTCACCACGCAACAACTGGCGCAGGGAGTCATCATGGTCGCGACCAACGCGGAAATTCGGAAACACCCCTTGCCGAAATGCCGCTGCCTTGACATAGGCATCCGAAGTCGTGCCGCTGGTGGTTACCACCGTCTTGCCCTTCATGTCCTTGATCGAGCGAATCCCGGAGTCCTTCTTGACCAGCGCTTTGACACCCGCGACAAATGTCGTGACAGAAAACCCGACATAACGTTGACGCTGATCGGTATTGGTCGTTGAACCGCATTCCAGATCGATCGTTCCGGCCTCCAGTATCATCTGGCGCGAACTCGAGGTAACAGGCACCGGCACCACCGCGAGATCCGGCCGGTTAAGGCGGGCTTTAACGGCATCGGTCACGCGCTCGCACAACTCCCACGAGTAACCGACAACCTTGCCATCGGCATCCAGATAGGAAAAAGGGATCGACGATTCGCGATGCCCGATATAGATCGCGCCGTACTGGCGAATTTTTTCCAGCGTTCCCGATGGCGTGTCGGCACTCTGCGCATGCGCCACGCCACCCGCGGACAACAGACAAACGACGAGCAGCGAGGAAAATATCCGGCTCAGGATCATCATGGTCACCGAGCCTTTCCAGCGGCTCGAACCGTTTCACGCACGATCAGCCACTGGCCGTTTTCCTTGCGCCATTCGAGCGTTTTCTCAGCGTTATCGCGATAAGCATCGGCAGCGTAAACCTGCCGGAACTCGGCGATGGCGGTATTCGGGCCGCTTAACTGAACATTCAGATTTTGCATTTCAATGCGGATGCTGGCAGTTTTGACCAAACGCTGCTCACGCTGACGCACCCAGGCATCACGGCTCAAGCCACCATCCGGCACAAACCCGGCTGCATAAAAATTCAGATAGCGCTTGACGTCACGCGACGCCCAGGCAGCACCCCATTCGGCAATACGTGCCGAGACCTCGACTTCAACACCCGCCGGCTCGGCACGCTGCACCGCATCATCCTGCGCCGCAGTGACGGGTTGTACAAAGGCCACCGGATTAGCCTGAGCAGCTGCAGCAGTGCGCCCGGCAACAATCGTGCTGGCCGTGCTATCGATCAACTCTTTCGCCTTGCGACCAAGTGCTTCGCGATTCAGTGTGGTGTCTGTCGGTGCGGTCGCGGGACACAACTGGGCGAGATCGACACTGGCCAGATCTTTTTCGTCCGGACTGTTTTCGTCCTCCAGGCGCTTCAAGCCAAGCTGTTCGAGCAGACTTCCCATGCCGGCGTAACTACGCAGGTAGGCCACCGACAGATCAATGTCAGCATTGACCTGGGCGCGCCGTGCATCAAAAAACTCGTTCTGGGTGTTGAGCAGATCCAACAGCGTACGCTGACCAATGTTGAACTGATCGCGATAGGCGGTGCGGGTCTTTTCCACCAGATTGACCTGAAGGCCAATAAAAGAGAGTTGATCGTTCAGCCGTACCGTTTCGTTATAGGCGATTGACAAGGTTTGACGCATGTCGCGGCACGCCTTTTCGCGCAGATCGAGCGCGATGTTCTTGCGCTCGCGATACTGGCGATTGCGCGCCAGATCGCTTCCGCCATTGAACAGGTTGTAGCTGACCACTGCTTCAACGACCGAGTTGTTATAAGTGTTCGAGAGGCCGAGATAGTTGTTGATAACGTCACTGCGCGCCCGCACGTCGAGTCGGGGCATAAAGCCTGCCCGACGCTCCTCGAGATCGAATTGTGCGGCTTCGATGTTTTCGATCGATGCGCGCAGCGCCGGATTGTGCTTCAGCGCAATCTGCAAAGCCGCCTCGGTATTAACGGGCAGCGCTTTGGCCAACTGAGCGGGGGCAAACATCACCTTGGCCGGCTGTTCGCCAACAAGGCGAACATAGCGTGCACTCACATCGTGCAAATTGGCATAAGCAGTCGTCAAATTGACATCAGCCAAGGCAAGACGACTGGCCGCTTGCTCGACGTCGACACGTTTGCCGACACCGGATTCGGCACGCTGCTTTAACTGCTCGAGCGCCGCCTGATGCTGGATATAGTTTTCCTCGGCCAGAAACACCAGTTGCCGCGAACGAACGACGTCAAGATAGGCGCGGCCAGCCTCAAGCGCGATATTTTCGGAGGCATCGAGCAACTCGAAATAACGAACCAGCTTGGCCTTGCCAAGGCGCTTCACTTCGCTTGAGGTGGCAAAGCCATCAAAGAGCATCTGATTGAGTGAGACGAAACCACCGCTGCGCGTATAACGACGACCCGGTCCGGCACCTCCATCAAGATTGTCGCGGCCGATATTGGCCGACACATCAACCTTGGGCAAGAAGCCGCCGCGTGCGACGCCAATTTCTTCAGACGCTTCCTGAAAAGCATGCCAGCGGGCAAGCACTTCCGGGCTCTTCAGCACGGCAGCCTGCGCGGCGTCTTTCAGAGTCAGATGTTGCGGCACCTGCGCAGCGACTGGTGTCACAAACGTGGCAGCCAGCAGCAGCGTCGTGCTAAAAACCGCAGCACAACAACTAATTTTTTGCATCTTCTTCAGCATCGGGGCAATATACACGGGCTAAGTCATTGAAGCAGCGCATTATACGGAACATAAACATTTCCGCTGTGCACAAATTCACGCTGACCGGATCACCCCGCCTTGTCCACGTACGCTGATCCCGAACCGATAATTTGCCAACGCCACCCTGCTGAGGCCCTGTTCCGCAGTTGCCTGACGGCACTTCTGTTGTCGCTGGCCGCCTTGTGTATCGCCGCCACGCTTGATCCTGACGCATTGCAGCAGCAATTGATTGCCCGCTTTGGCCCGGCCCGGGTCAACCTGCTCAAGGATTGGCAACACCTTGTCAGCACGGCAAAGCCCCTCAGCGAAGAAGCCAGGCTTAAGCGCATCAACGACTTTTTCAACCAGAACATCGCCTTTGATGACGACATCAACATCTGGCAACAAAGTGATTACTGGGCTACCCCGCTGGAAACCATCGGCAAGGGACGAGGGGATTGCGAGGATTTTGCCATCGCCAAATATTACTCCTTGCGACTGGCGGGCATTGCGGACAACAAGATGCGGCTGATCTACGTCAAGGCCAAACTCAACGTACCGACCGGCGTTATCCAGCAAGCGCACATGGTGCTGGCCTATTACACCAATCCGGGCGCCGAACCCCAGGTACTCGACAATCTAGACACCACCATTCGCCCCGCCTCGAAACGGCTCGATCTGCAACCAGTGTTCAGCTTTAACAGCCAGGGGATTTTCGCCGGGGTATCCGGCAAGGAAGCAGCAAGCGCGGGCGGCACCGGCCGACTCTCGCGCTGGGAAGACCTGATGCGCCGCGCGCGCGCCGAAGGCTTCAATTGAAACGGTTTGACTGAGGAACCACACCATGTCGATGTATCGCCAACTCTGGCTCGCCATCATCATCAGCACACTGCTCGCGCTATGCGGTAGCCTGCTGGCCTCAACGATCAGCGCACGCAGCTATCTGCAATCGCAGTTGTCGATCAAAAACACCGACAATGCCACCGCACTGGCGCTCGCGCTCAGTCAAAGCAATCCCGACGCGGTCTCGGTTGAACTTGCGGCAAGCGCACTATTCGACAGCGGCCAGTACGAGCTGATCCGCGTCGTCGACCCGATGGGGAAAATCCTTGTTGAACGAATCGCCGAAGCCGGCGAGATGGATGCGCCATCATGGTTTGTTCATCGCTTGCCGATCAATGCCGCTGCGGGAACGGCACAGATCAGCAACGGCTGGAAGCAGTTCGGCACGATCACCCTGATCAGCAGCAGTCGCTTTGCCTATGGCGCACTATGGAAAAGCGTGTACGAAATGATCGGGGCTTTGGCATTGGCCGGCCTGATTGGCGGTTACCTCGGTTCGCTGGTGCTGCGCCGCCTGCGTCGCCCGCTCGACGCAGTGATCGCTCAAGCGAAGGCAATCAGCGAGCGCCGATTTGTCAGCATTGACGAGCCGGAAGTGCCCGAACTTCGGCAACTGGCGATCGCCATGAACGCCACCGTCGGGCGGCTTAAATCGATGTTCGAGGAAGAAGCAGCGCGTCTGGAAACAGTTCGCCGCGAAGCCAACTTCGACCCGCTGACCGGCCTTGCCAACCGTACCCATTTCATGGCGCGGCTGCGTCAATCGCTTGATGCTGAAGATGCGGCAGGCGGAGCGCTGCTACTCGTTCGCCTCGCCGACCTGGCAGGCATCAATCACCGCCTCGGCCGTGCGGCAACCGATGATTTCCTGCGCAGCATCGGTACGGTGATAGGTCACTGCGCGGAGCTAAACGGCCTGGGTATTTCTGCACGCCTCAATGGCGCCGATTTTGCCGTTTTACTTCCGGGAGAGGCCGATGGGCGGGCCGTTGCCAACGCATTGCTCACCGCACTCATTCAAGCCGCCACGCCTTTTATCAAAGAAGAAACGGCCGCCTGGATCGGCATCGGAAGATTCAGCCACGGCATGGACATCGGCGCCTTGCTCGCCCGCGTCGATAGCGCATTGGCAAGCGCCGAAGCCGATGGCAAAAATGCCGTACGCGAAGCCATTGCAGACGATGACGAAGACCAGCCACGTACCGCTGAACAATGGTCGAGGATGATTCACCGCGCGCTCGACAATCAGTGGGTGCGCTTGATTTCCTTCCCGGTCGTCGAGCTTTCCGGTCGCCTGTCGCACCGCGAATGCCCGCTCCGGTTGATGTTCGACGAAAAGGGTGAATGGCTGCCAGCCGGCCAGTTCCTGCCCATTGCCGAACGCCTCAAGCTGACACCGGCGCTTGATCTGGTAGCCGTCACCCTCGGGCTGCAAGAATTGAAATCTCAACCCCAACTCGCCGGACTGGCGATCAACCTTTCGGCCAGCTCGGTTGAAGATGCTGACTTCCGCAAGAAGCTGCTGGCGCTTCTCAACGGACAGAAGAGCACTGCTGCACGTCTCTGGCTGGAAGTCGCGGAAAACGGCGCACTCAAACATCTCGACATGTTCCGCGAGCTTTGCCGCGGCCTGAAGTCGGTCGGCTGCCGTATCGGCCTCGAACACTTTGGCCACCAGTTCAGCCAGATCGGCCTGCTACACGACCTCGGTCTCGATTACCTGAAGGTCGATTCGAGCTTCATTCGCGGGCTCGACAGCAATCCGGGGAATGCGGTTTTCCTCAAGGGACTCTCTGGCATTGCGCACAACATTGGCCTGCAGGTACTGGCCGAGGGCGTGGCGACGCAGGAAGAATGGAAAGCGCTGGAAGCGGTTGGATTTGACGGGGCAACCGGGCCGGCGATTCGGGAACCGGGGCCCCAATAAAAAACGGACGGGCCCGTCAAGGCACATCCGTTAAACAGAACTTCGTTACGATCAGTCTGTAACCAGCTTGCCCTTGGTGAGCAGGTCTTGAATGATCTGCTGGTCGGTGCTGAAGCCGGCGGTCAGATCAACGTTTTGCAACGTGATGGCCTGATCTTCCTTGCCGGCAATTACACCCGCCGAATCACCGCTGGCAAAAGCGCCTGTCGAGCTGACATGCACCACCGTGTTGCTACCGGATTTGTCGAAATGCAGGTAGTGATCCAGATTGCCGGCAGCCGTACCGGCATGAAGCTCACCTTGCAGCAAATCGCGCAGATCAAGCTTGTCACTATTGATCACCGCATCAAAATCGCTGACCGTGTCGCTGTCGGGCGCGCCTGGCGTGCCTTTATCTGCCAGACCCCACTTGAAAACATCGGCCCCGACCAGGCCGGAGAGCACATCGTTGCCATCACCGCCGGTCAAAGTATCGGCACCGGTCGTGCCCGCCAGCGTATCCGCGCCGCCCGTTCCCGTCAGCGTGGCCCCTTCGCGGGAGACATTCAGCGTCAAAGTCCCGGTGGACGTATCCCCATCGGTGTCGGTCAATGAAAAGCCGACACTTTCGCTGATCGTTCCGGCAACGGTACTCGGAGGGGTATAGCTGTACTGACCGTCGTCCATATCAACGGCAAACTGTCCCTTCAACAAGGTCTGCACCGTCAGCACATGCGTTGTAGCGTCGTAGGTATACGTACCGCCGCCTGAGCCGGTGACAGTAATGGTGTGAGTGACAGAATTGTAGGTGTAGGTCTTTCCATCGAGTGTAACTGCCGGCATATACCCACCGTCAGCACCCACGCCGCTGCCAAAAGCCACGAACCCTGTCAGCAAATTGCCGACGGATGCGGGCGGAACGGTTCCCTGCAACACGGCCGACAACTGGGTCATATCGGTAACAATCGTTGCATTGGTGTCCGCCCCGGTGCCAATCCCGTTATAGGCGATCGGATTGAGATAAGTCTGGTCGGCGGCAACCAGCCCGGTACCAATGCCGATGGCGTAGGATTTGATATCGTTGGTATTGACAAAATTCTGCCAGGTCGTCTGCTCGGCGGCCTGTATGCCAGTGTCACTACCGGTTTGATCCCAGCCCGTCCCGTTCACCGTCGGCGAGGTCGAGTTCGGCGACGTACCGACAAGCGTACTGGTCGTTCCGGACCCGTAGGTTGGTCTGCCATCCGAGAAGAAATACGAGACATTTTGCGCACCGGTAATTTTTCCGGCGTCGCCAAAAGCGGTAATTGCGTCACCAAGCGCCTCGTCATAATTGGTCCCGCCATTTGCAATCAACGCATCCAGTGCCGTTTTAGCCGCCGCTGCGCTACTCCATGCGGCCCCGCTGGCTTGCGCGTTGGTCGAGAACGAGATCAGCCGGATCGACACATCGCCGAGGGAATCATAGCTATCAATCAACTGCTTGATCGCCGCTCGCGCTGCAACCAGACGGTTCTGTCCAGCAATACCTGACGCGTCGGCCATACTGCCGGATACGTCAAGAATGATCATGACATTGGTGTCCTGTTTCGGCACAACAACCGCCTGGGTCAAACCACCGACATTCGGGCTGTCATCCTCGACATTCACGGTAAGGGTTCTGCTGATGGCAGGAGCACTACCGTCTGAAATCGAAACGCCGACATCGACGCTCTTGATATCCTCCTGACCGGCACCAGCATGATCGATCGGGCGCGACAGCGTCACACTGTAAGCCCCCGTATTCGTCATCGCGACACGAACCACCTCAAGCCCGCCAGCAGATCCGACCAACGCTGTTCCGGCACTTCCGCCGCTCCATGTCACGACCTGTCCACCGGAAGTTAAAGCAGTTATGGGCGCCGTCAGTGTGATATTGAATGCCGCGTTATCCGGGTCGGTAATCGAGAAATTCCCTGATGCAATTGCCAGATTGGTGCTGTCAGAAGGCGAACCCGTGCTATCGCCGAGACCACCCGTCAGCCCTTCCTCGGAAACATTCGTCGACTGGTTCGCGCTGACAACCGGCGCGTCATTAACCGCCGTGACGCTGATGCTCAGCGTCGAACTATCCGTGCTGGTGCCATCGCTCAGGGTGTAGGTGGCGACCGGGACCGCGCCGTTGTAGTTCAGCGCTGGCGTGAATATGTAGGCGCCGTTGCTGCCAATGGTCAGGGTGCCAACGCCGGCCAGCGTCGCCGTGGCGCCCGCTGCGTAAGTCGTGCCGCTGACCGTGAAACCGGTCACCCTCACCGTGCCATCGACGCTGCTCGTGCCGGTGAGAACACTGCCGCTGAGCGGCGTGTCTTCCGGCGTGCTGACGACTTCATTGGCGTCGGCAAAGCTGTCGGTCACTGGCGTAACGGAAATCACCTGATTGGCCATTGAGGTCAACGTACCGTCCGTAATAACGTAGGGGAAAGTGACCGTGCCATTGAAATTGGCGTTCGGTGTGAAGGTGATCACACTGGCGGCCGTGATGCTGACCGTGCCACCCGTAACACCAATGCTTTGTGCCACACCGGGAGTGAGCGCGATGCCGTTGATACTCTGAATTGTAGGAATCGTACCGTCCGGGTCGCTGTCGCCCGCCAGCGGGTTCAGCGTGATCGCCGCGCCATCTTCAGACATGCTGTAGTTATTCACGACGGCGATCGGGGCATCATTGACCGGGGTGACGCTGATCACCTGATTGGCCGTTGAGGTCAGCGTACCGTCCGTAATGACATAGGGGAAGGTGACCGTGCCGTTGAAGTTGGCGTTCGGCGTGTAGGTGATGACATTGGCGGCCGTGATGTTGACCGTGCCGCCCGTAACGCCAATGCTTTGTGCCACACCGGGCGTCAGCGCGACGCCATTGATGCTCTGGATCGTCGGCGTCGTACCGTCCGGGTCGCTATCGCCCGCCAACGGGGTCAGCGTGATCGCCGCACCGTCCTCAGACATGTTGTACTGATTTATGACGGCGCTCGGGGCATCATTGACCGGGGTAACGTTGAGCGTGACGGTCGCCGTGCTCACGTCGCCGTCTACATCGGTGATCGTGTAGGTGAAGCTGTCAACGCCGTTGAAGTTGGCGTTCGGCGTGTAG
>JBIJCY010000345.1:0-3483 GCA_044344385.1 Rhodocyclaceae bacterium
CAATTCAGGTGTGCCGCACACAGCATGCGATTTGTTGTGTTTCACAGTCTTCCCACTGTGTTTTCCAGGCATCAGGAGGGGGGGTAAGCATAAAAAAACGCCCCACACATTGTGGAGCGTTTTTTTGCAGCCAGGTAGATCTGGCGCGAGACTACCGGCAGTTAGCAGGCTTGTATTTTGCCGAGATCGTACCGCCGCAGCTCCACTGAACAACCCCGTTGGAATCGCCGCTGCCGGTCATGGCAATCGTGCCGCCACTGATTTTCGATTCGGCACTGTTGGCAAGGGCGGTAATCAATGCAACATCGGTTGCGCTGGTCGTATAGGTGACGCTTGTGACAAATTTTGACGTCTGGGCACCGACGCCGGAAGAGGCTGCTGTGCTTGGCATATGGCCCAGCGTCTGAAAGGCTTCTGCCACAGAGGTCTTGCCGCCGGATGCAGCCAATACGAGTTCGCTGACCTTGGCGCGGACGGTGTAGTCCGAATAGGCCGGCAGCGCTACGGCGGCCAGGATACCGATAATTGCAACCACGATCATCAGTTCAATCAGGGTAAAACCCTTTTGTATCGTTTTCATTTGGAGCTCCTTTTCGTGACGGGGAAAAATGTCATTTACTGCCTTGCACGCTCTTGTCCGCAACATCTGTGCCAGTTTTTCGGGTAGATCGGGCGATCCGACGAGGATTGTGCCAAGCTGGATAAAAGGGGCTGTGACTGTCTGCTTGCGCTGCGTTGCGTGCGCATGCTGCATGGCGGTGAAATACGGGCTGTTTACGAATAAAGGTTGTCTGCAATGTGTCAGGGCGCGTCGGGAGGTGACAAATTTTGGCAGGTCAGAAATGCGTTGTCTCCCGACGCGATAGGGCGATCAGATATTATTGGATGAGCAGAGAATGCTGAATATAATGCGGCAATCTTGGCACCAAGGTCAGATCCGGATCATGGTGAATCCGGTTGGCGATATTCAAAGAAGGAAATCAAAATGCTTTTGAGCTGGTTTGATGCGAGTGAAGCGAAAAAATTCGGGGTATCGTTGGCCAACTATTATCTCGAAAAGAATCCTGCGGTTCTCGCAAACACGAAGGACAAATTTGTTGCGAAAAAACAGGAAGAACTCCTGAACAGCCTCCTGCAACAGACTGCGCGTTTCAAGTTGGAGCACAAGCTCAACATCTACAAAAAGGCCCAGATTGGCAACTCGTTCAAATGGACATTGAAGGAGGCCGGTGTCGCCCCGCAGTATATTGACCAGCTGACCGGTTGGTTGATGCACGGATTGTGACGTTTTGTGCGGTCTTTTTTCAGAAAGCTCGCGTTGCGTTTTGTCGGCAAGGGTATTCCCGTTGCCGGAGGAGCGGATGGTGCGTCCAGCTTTGTGAATGACAGTGATCGTTTGCTTCGTCAGTCCGACGGTTTGGCTGAGCACTTAGGTCACAAGCGTCGTGGCGACGCCTTTCTGGAGCAAGGGCAACTGGATGAGGCGGCAGCGAGTTACCGGCAAGCCATCGCCGTCAATCCGCAGGATGTAGATGCGCGACTCAATCTGGGCTTTGTCCTCAGCGAACAGAAGCAATACGAAGCGGCAGAGCACATTCTCCAAAAAGCGTTGGAGATCAGCCCGGCGCTGCCGGACGCCTGCTACATTCTTGGCGTGATGGCCAAGACGCAAGGCAATCTGGCGGCCGCCATTGAACATTTTACCCGCGCCCTTGAGTTGAAGCCGGACTTTGAAATCATCTACGGTGACCTGTGCCAGTTGCTGTTTCAGAGCGGGCAAACCGGGCGCGCCAAGGCAAGTATTCTCGAAGGCATCGCCCGTTACCCGGAGAATGCGGGTTTTTACATCTGTCTGGGTAATCTGTGCGCTGCCGAAAACGACGGCGATCAGCTGATTCAGTGCTACCGGAATGCCCTCAGACTCTCTCCGGAGTCTGCGCAGATGCACTTCGTCCTCGGCGATGCGTTGATCGACCAAGGGCGCGTGGATGAAAGCATCAGGCACTACCGCAACGCGCTTTCCCTCAACCCCGAGTACGCCGAGGTGCACAACAACCTTGGGCTGGCGCTCCGGGGGCAGGGCAAATTCGAGGAGGCGGCCGAATGCTATCGACGAGCGCTCGTTTTGAAGCCGGAACTTGCCGAGACGCACAACAATCTGGGTACGTTATGGCAGGCACAAGGCAAACTGGACGCGGCGATCGAACACTACCAGAAGGCTCTGCGGCTGAAGCCGGACTATGTCGAGGCATGCAGCAATCTGGGTAATGCGCTGTTGGCGCAAGGCGCGCCGGATGAGGCGATTGAGAACTACCGGAAGGTACTCATGCTCAAGCCGGATTCTCCGGAGGCGCACTTCAGCCTGGGGAACGCATTGAAAGATCAGGGCAATGCGGACGCGGCAATTCAGTGCTATCGGCAGGCGCTTTCCCTGAAGCCTGATTACGCCGAAGCGTATCTGAATCAGGGAACTGTTTTTCAAAAACAAAAACTGTTTGAAGTAGCCATCGACAACTTTCAAATGGCGCTGTCGTTCAAGCCGGATTACGCCGGGGCGTACTGCAATCTGGGCAGTGTCATGAACGACCTTGGCCGGCTTGATGAGGCGCTGATCAACTATCGACGGGCGCTGGAAATCAGTCCGGATCTCGCTGAGGCGTACAGCAATCTGCTGTTCTCTTTAATGTACCAGCCAAATCATCCGCCTTCGGCCATGCTTGCGGAAGCGCAACGTTACGGCGAAGCCGTAGCACGTCGCGCTCGTTGTTACGGAGTTTGGCCCAACGCCCCTGAGCCCTCACGCTGCCTGCGCATCGGTTTTGTCTCAGGGGATTTGCGTCAGCACCCGGTGGGTAATTTTCTGGAGGTGGTATTGGCGACGCTGTCAGCGCATGCCGGTGGCCGACTGGCGCTTTATGCCTATGCCAGTTACTCGGTGGTGGACGAAGTCACCGAACGCATCAAGGCCCATTGCCAAGGCTGGTGTTCGGCCGTTGGCTTGTCGGACGAAAGTCTTGCGCAGCGCATTCGCGATGACAGTATCGACATCATGATCGACCTTTCTGGTCACACCGAGCACAACCGCCTGCCCGTCTTCGCCTGGAAGCCCGCGCCGATTCAAGCCACCTGGCTGGGCTATCTGGCCACCACCGGCGTCAGCGCAATCGACTACGTGATCGCCGACGCCTGGACCCTGCCCGAAAGCGAAGAAGCCCACTTCACCGAAAAGATCTGGCGCCTGCCGGAGAGCTATCTGTGTTTTACGCCACCACCCGGAAGTGTCGCGGTCGGCCCGCTGCCGGCATTGAGCAACGGCCACCTCACCTTTGGCAGCTTCAACAACCTGAGCAAAGTGAATGATACCGTTGTCGCGCTATGGGCCCGGATACTCATCGCGGTTCCCGCCAGTCGCTTATATCTCAAATCCCCCCAGCTCAAGGACATCTCGGTACAGGAAAGCGTGGCCGAACGATTTGCCATCCA
>JBIJCY010000347.1:0-3463 GCA_044344385.1 Rhodocyclaceae bacterium
CGAATTCCAGCGCCAACTTGAATCGCGCGCCTTTGAACTCGGTGGCGGCACCTACGAAGCGCCCGCACAACTGGTCGGCGACTTCCTCGCCGGACGGCCGTCGACGCAACTCGGCGCAGTCGAGCCCTCGTACAAGCCCGGCGTGCACCTCACCGATCTTGCCAGTGCGCTGCCGTCTTATGCGATTGACGCCATGCGCGAATCTCTGCCCGCCTTCGGCCGCCAGATACGGGGTTTTGACATGAGCGATGCAGTGCTCACCGGCGTCGAAACACGCACCTCATCGCCGCTGCGCATCACGCGCGGCGATGATTGCCAGAGCGTCAATGTGCAGGGTTTGTATCCTGCCGGCGAGGGTGCCGGGTATGCGGGAGGTATCCTCTCCGCCGGCGTCGACGGCATCAAGGTCGCCGAAGCGCTGGCGCTGGATATGCTAAAACTGTGAAAACTCAAAGCCTCACCGCAAAGGCGCGAAGGCGCAAAGATTCGCAAAGAAAACCAATTGTTTTTTTCAGGATTTTCTTTGCGGCCTTCGCGCCTTTGCGCCTTTGCGGTGAATATTGAAGTTTTTTCACTGCTACTGAATCTGCTCAAATGCGCGTCGAACACATCCGCCAGATCCTGCGCGAACACGGCGCAAAAACGTGCCACGAAGACCGCGTGCTGCGCGCCTGGACGGAAGCAAAACCGCTGGCCTGCGGTACGCGTCGCCAGAAATCTGAAGACTTCCTGCCGCTGCCCTTGCGCAACGCACTGCCGGCCCTGAGCGAGCAACTGGGCAATCTGGCCCGCGTACGCTCGGAGCACCCCGGACAGGACGGCTCCGCGCGCCTTCTGGTTGAACTCTCTGATGGCCAAACGGTAGAAAGCGTACTGCTGCCGCGCGACGGTGTGTGCGTCTCAACGCAAGTCGGCTGCGCGGTTGGCTGCACCTTCTGCATGACCGGACGCGACGGACTGCTGCGCCAACTCGGCAGCGCTGAAATCGTCGCACAAGTGGTGCTCGCCCGTGTGCGACGCCCGATCCGGCGAGTCGTTTTCATGGGTATGGGGGAACCGGCGCACAACATGGACAACGTGCTCGAAGCGATCGATCTGCTCGGCACTGCTGGCGGCATCGGCCACAAGAATCTTGTTTTCTCAACGGTTGGTGACCGACGCGTTTTCGAGCGCCTGCCGCTCGGCACCGTCAAGCCGGCCCTTGCGCTTTCGCTGCACACAACCCGCGCTGAATTACGTGCCCGTCTGTTACCGCATGCACCACAAATCGACCCGGCCGAACTTGTCGAACTCGGCGAGGAATACGCCCGCAAAACAGGTTACCCGATCCAGTATCAATGGACGCTGCTGGAGGGGATCAACGATAGCGACGATGAACTGGAACGTATCGCCCAACTGCTGACCGGCAAGTACGCGATGATGAATTTCATCCCCTACAACAGCAACGAAGGGCTTGGTTTCAAGCGCCCATCAGACGAACGCGCCAACGCGATGGCCGCCTATCTGCAACAGCGCGGCATCCTCACCCGGCTGCGCAATTCAGCCGGACAGGACATCGACGGCGGCTGCGGGCAACTACGCGCACGCTCGTCGCCGGCGCCGGCCCGGACGGTTCACCTCAACGGGAAACGATCGCCCCATTGACCAATTTGACGTGATCTCCAGTACGCCAAGCAGGCGCTGAACTGCTCTCGATGACCTGATCGGTGCCATCTTCCATGCGAACGCTGATCTGGTAAGCAACCGTTTCTCGCTGGGATTTTTCAACCCGGTTACCCACATAGCCGCCACCGACAGCGCCGGCAATCGTTGCCAGCGTACGGCCTTTGCCGTTGCCAACCTGATTACCCAAAAGACCGCCGAGCACACCACCGGCGACCACCCCAAGCCCGGTTCCCTGACCTTCCTGTGCGACCTGCCTGATACCTGAAATAACACCACAATTGGAGCAAGGTGGCGGCGCGGGCGGCGCAGTAACAACCGGGGGAGGCGGCGCGTAGTTCGGGGGCACGCCGGAGCCGATGTGGGGCGGCGTCTCTGCCGGCAGATGTGGCGTGGCCTGGGCAACCACTTTTTTCTTCACCGGCTTTTTTACAACCGGGGGCGGCGCTTCAATCGGCAGCACCTCCGGGGCAGGTTCCGGGGCAATTGCCGCCGGTGGCAAAGCAAGGGGAGGCGTCGGAACAGCAGCAGGCGCCAGTGCCGCATAAACAGGAACGGTTTCGTTGGCTGCAATCGTCGACACCGCTGCGGATTTTGTCGGCAGCAGCCCCGTCAATGAAGCAATCCCGGCAAATGAAAGCAGGGTCAATGAAATAGCGGCAACCCAGAGCATCGGGTGCAGCGAAGAGGAAGAAGAAGTTTTGGTTTCCATTGCAGAAAAGTCCTTGGTTGATGTCTGTCGGTCAACTTGCAAACAGCGTAGCGGTGAGTCGCGGCAATTAGCGCTGGCTAGCGACTGCCTGGCGGCGGGTTGTAATCGGGAGGCGGTGGCGGCGGATAGTATCCGGAAGGCTGCGCCGGTGGCACATTTGCCGGCGCGGCTGCCGGCGCCTGACTGCGCGTCACCATCGACCCGGAGACCGGGACCTTATGCCCTTTTGCATACATGCACTGGACGAAGGCATTGTCGTAACCACGCTGGGTTCCGTAAGCGGAACTCTGTGCAGCGCCCGCGCCAGCCATGCTCCCGAACACCAGCCCGGTGCCAGCACCCACGCCAGCGCCAGATTGCCCACCGATGGCGGCACCCGCAACCGCACCGACGACAGTGCCGACAGCAGCGCTACGCACACCCGCATCAACGCCCGACCGGTCGGCTCCACCCGTCTGCTGCTGGGCGTATTGGCGACAGTCGGCGTCGTCGTAGCGAAACTGCTCAAAACTCTTTCCGCTGCCAGGCAGGGCCATGACGCTGGGGCCTGTTGGCGCAGTGACACAGCCGACAAGCAGCAACAAAGGGGCGATGGAAAGCGGCAAACTAATCGATGATCTCATGATGGTAACGCCTCTCTCAAATCAGGGCTGACCCGGCGGTTGTGGCAGCACTCTTTGCCACCCGCCACGACACTCTTTGACGTAGGGGTAGTAAGTATTCTTGGCAGCGCAGTAGTACCAATAATTAGTTGGCGGCGGCGGGGTCGCAACAACTGGCGGTGCGACAGGCGCCTGCGGTTGCTCGATATACACCTGCGGCGCCTGGCGTTCAACCACCACGGGCGGATAAGCATAAGGATAGTAAGGCGGGTAGTAATAGGGAAAGGGCGAGTAGTAAGACGGCCCCCAGTAAGGGCCGATCACGATACCGACACTCGTACGATTATGATGATGGCCCCCGCCAGCCCAAGCATTGCCCATGCCGGCGACACCCAGCAAAAGACAGACAATTGTCAATTTGATCGTTTTCATACTACGCATCCTTTCCTTGCAGGCTTCTCGGCCAACTTTCTACAGGCCGCTTGGG
>JBIJCY010000348.1:0-3461 GCA_044344385.1 Rhodocyclaceae bacterium
AAATTGACGTGCACCTTGCCAAACACTCTTTTGATTTTGCGCACGCTCTGCAAGACGCCCCACAGCGATTCGCTCTTCTTGGGCTTGCCGGCCAGTTCGCCGATGTAGGTGCTGCCCTCAATGATCTTTTCGTAGCCGATATAGACCGGAACAAAAACCAGCGGTCGCGTGTGTTCGCGGACAAAACTGCGTACCGTCATGCCGAGAATGCCAGCCTTCGGCATCAGCATGCGGCCGCTGCGGCTTCGCCCGCCCTCGATAAAATATTCCAGCGGAAAGCCGCGCGCGATCATCAGGTGCAGGTATTCGTGGAAGACTGCCGCATAAAGCGGCTCGCCCTTGA
This sequence comes from Rhodocyclaceae bacterium, assembly GCA_044344385.1. Taxonomy (GTDB): domain Bacteria; phylum Pseudomonadota; class Gammaproteobacteria; order Burkholderiales; family Rhodocyclaceae; genus CAJBIL01. The sequence continues at coordinate 344 of JBIJCY010000348.1, forward strand.
AACTGCGACGCAGAAAGAAAGCCCCGCCACGGCGCAGCAGACTGCCGATGATCAGCATATTAAGATTGGCTCCCGCCGCGATATGCGGCGGGGTCAGACCGTTGCGATGGATGATGTAGGAGAGCAGGAGGTAGTCGATATGACTGCGGTGGCAGGGTACGTAAACAATGCCCTGGCCGGCGGCGATACGCGTCACGACCTCAATGTTGTGCAGCTCGACGCCATCGTAAAGACGCGTCCACAACCAGGTCAGAAAGAGCTCCAGCGCGCGCACCACGCCGTAGGAATAGTCCGAGGCGATCTCCAGCGCGAAACGCCTCGCACGCTGTTCAGCCGCCACCGCTGTGATTTCGAGACGCGTTGCTTCGCCGGCAATCGCAGCGCGTACCGGTGCCGACTCAAGTACGGCATCGACCTGCATATTGCGATGCGACAAATCCGGGCCGATGGCCATCTGCCGCTGGCGGCGAAAATGCACGCGCAAGACGCGTGACAGCTTGCGCACCGCACTCGCTTCGTCTAACCCGCCCTGCAACAACTCGCGCAAGGAAATCGGCGGATTGAATCGGACCAGCACGTGACGGCCGTGTACCAGAATGGCCAGAAACTGGCGCAACGGCCCCGGCGCACGCCAGGTTTCGGAGAACAGCGCTTTAAGAATCGACTCCTGCTTGTCCGGACTGCGCCCCCAGAGGATCACCACCGGCACCAGCTGAACATCCAGCGTGCTATCAGTAACCGACTCGCGCACCAGCCCCTCAAGCAAGGGCGAATGGGCATTGCGCTCACGTCCGGTGCTGACAACCGCCCGGCTTCGATTCAGAAAAAAGAAAGAGCGCGCCGACTGCAGCCGGCCAATCCGGATCGACGCCTCGGCCGGCGGCAGACCGGCATTCCTTGATTCCTCGAAGAGCACCAGCAAGTTCGACAGATGCCGGTTCTGCAGGACGTAGCAAACCGGCCTGGACGGATCAAGCCCGAGCGTTGTTACCTGCTCGGGGAAAACCGTCGTGCGCACCCAGGCGTACAGCAAGCGCCGCGCCAGCGGGATGAACCAGCCTGAAACGTCGAAGAAACGATTGAGGGAAGCCGCCATCGGAGCCAATGGTCAATAAGAAAAAGCGAACCAGCAAGGCACCAAGATTACCAAGTTACACCAAGAAATTCGAATGGTTTGCTTGGTGTAACTTGGTGCCCTGGTGTTTCGCACTATCCAGTTCTTTCATTCATCCTCGACGCGAACCGCCTTGTACTGTGTCGCCAGCTGATGCTGCGCCGACGGCGGCACCCGACAGATCAGCAAACGCGATCAGCTTCGCATTGTTTTTCTGAAGAAATTAATGCGAAGCCGCCCCTTTTTATTTGCTGACCTCATGATGCCATCACCAGCCCGGTGGGGTCTTTCCGTTGCATTCCTGTCCGCTGCCGCGGCAGATTTCGATGCGCTTGGAGGTCGAGCATTTCCACCTGCACTGCTTTTTGAGGTCTTGGCTAATCTGTCGCTTGCACGTGGTGACCGTTGCCTTGGTAGTCTGGCAGTCGTAGGTAGCCCCGGATGTTTTTTCTGGCGCGGCCGGTTCTGCTGCGGCGGCAGGGGACAACAAGGCGGTGTGAAACAACAGGAAGGCGCTTGCGGCTAGAAGTGCGGATGCAAGTTTCATGGCTATCTCCTCCATAACAGGGTTGCCTTGAAGGAAAGCGTTCGCCGGACAACCCTGAACGGCGCGCCGCTGTGATCCAAGCAAGAGGAGGGCTGCTGAGCCAAGCACAGCTCGTGCTGTGCAATTGCGTTAGCATGAAACTATTCGTTGTCAGCGGCCTTCGCAATACTTTCCAAGTCTTCCTCAGCCACCTTGGAGCCTAGCAGGAAGGGCCCTCCTCGCCTATATGCCAAAAGATATAGCGCCGCAAACATCACCAGTGAATCGCCAGCCCGTCATTGCACATGACTTTTCGCATGTCTGCCACGCTTTGCTCGACCGCGAGCATCGGCAAAAAGGCAGAAAGGGGCCAGGCTCAATTTCCGTCACCTTCGCGAAGTCAAGGCAATCGCCCCGCCCCAGTCCGCCCGCTCACTCCTCCTCGACGCGAACTGCCTTGTGGTGCGTTGCCAATTGTTGCTGCACCGACGGCGGCACTTGCGCGTAGTGCGAGAAATGGATGCTGTAGGCGCCTTGCCCGCCGGTCAGTGATTTCAACCGCGACTGGTAGTCGTCGAGTTCGGCGAGCGGCACCTGCCCGGTGATCGCCGCCACTCCCACGCCGCGCGGCTGTGTTCCGGTAACGTGGCCGCGCTTGCTGGCCAGATCACCGGTCAGGTCGCCAATGGACGCCTCCGGTGCCAGTACTTCAATATCGACCAACGGCTCCAGCACAATCGGGCTGGCGGCGCGTATCGCTTCAACCGTGGCTTTGCGTGCGGCGGTAAAGAAGGCGATGTCCTTGCCATCAACCGCGTGCGATTTGCCGTCATACACGGTAACGCGCAAGTCCTGCACCGGGAAACCGCCGACCACACCGTCGGCCACCGCCTGACGCACGCCTTTTTCGACCGACACCATGAAGACGCCGGGGATGGCGCCGCCCTTGACGATATCGACCAGCTCCAGCCCGGCGCCGCGCTCCAGCGGCTCAACGCGCAACGCGACTTCGCCGAACTGGCCGGCACCGCCGCTTTGCTTCTTGTGCCGGCAATGCCCTTCACCAAAAGCGGTAATCGTTTCGCGATAGGCGATCTGCGGCGGCTTGGTGTCGAGTTCCAGTTTGAACTGCTGCACCATGCGCGCCAGCTTGGCGCGCAGGTGCATTTCACCCAGACCGCGAATCACCGTCTCGTTGGTCGTCGGGTGACGCTCAACCTTGAAGCACGGGTCTTCGAGTTCGAGCTTGTGCAGGATTTCAAACAGGCGCTGCTCGTCGTTCTTGCGCCGTGTCTCGACTGCCAGCCCTTGCATCGGCTGCGGGAATTCGAGCGGCGTCAGGTGAATATGATCCTCGTCATGCGAATCGTGCAGGACGCAGTCAAATTCGATCTCCTCGACCTTGGCCACCGCGCCGATATCACCCGGCACCAGCGCTTCGACCTCAAGGTAATCCTTGCCCTGCAGGCGGTAGAGAT
>JBIJCY010000349.1:0-3450 GCA_044344385.1 Rhodocyclaceae bacterium
AGCAGTTTCTGGTTGATCGCCCCCGCGTTGCGCGCGCGCAAGCGCATGCGTTCCGGGTAAATATTGGCGTCGACCGCAATGACGATCTGCTTGGTGCGGGGGTCGACATCGGCGCTCAGACCGACTACCTCGCCGACGGTAATGCCGCGAAAGTCGAGGGCGGCGCCGGGTGCCAGGCCGCGTACGGATTCGTTGAAGATCATCACCGTTTTAACGATTTCCGTTTCCGGGTTCTTCATTGCCGCAAGCTGGTCGGCGAACAAGTTGAACTGGCTGTTGGCCTCTGCCGGCGCTTGCTCCCGGTCGGCCGGTGTTGCAAAGGCAATGCCGCCCAACAGGATAGACACCACGGATTGTGTCTGGACCCTGAATCCAGTGGCGTCGAGCGTGACGTCGACGCCACTGGCGTTCCAGAAACGGGTATTGGTACTGACGTGCTTGTCGTAAGGTGCGTTGACGAAAACCTTGAGGGCAACCCCTTTGCCGTCCTTGTCGAGTTCGTACGAGACAACCTGTCCGACCTGCAGCCGGCGGAAAAATAGCGGCGAGCCCACGTCGAGCGAGCCGAGATCATCGCTGTGCAAAGTAAACTCGCGACCCGGCGTGTCGATCTGGACAACCGGCGGCACTTCGAGGCCGACAAAGCTGTGCTGCGCTTTGCTCGCCTTGCCGACACCTACACCGATATACGTCCCCGACAGCAAGGTGCCGAGGCCGGATACGCTGCCGCCGGAAATCCGGGCCTTTACTACCCAGAACGTCGTATCTTCAAGCAGGTGTTTCTTGAAGTCCTTGACCAGTTCAGCGGTGGCGATGACTTGCTTGAGGTCCGGCGAGAGCGTCACACTCGTGATCTGGCCGATCTCGACATCCTTGTACCTGAGCTTGGTCTTGTTGGCCTCAAGTCCTTCGGCGCTCTTGAAGGTGATGGTGATCGTCGGCCCCTTGTCCATGATGCCCTTGACGACCAGCCAGCCGCCGATCAACAGCGCGATCATCGGAACCAGCCAGACCAGTGACAGCGATTTGCGTGATTTTTTTACCGCAACAGCTTCCGGTAGATTGTTCATATTGGGTGAAGCGTCAGTCATTGTGATTCTCCAGATTCTCCATTGTCCTTCTCCATCGAGTCCCAGATCAGTCGCGGGTCAAAACTCATCGCCGCAAACATCGTCAAGACAACCACCGCACCGAAGGCAACGGCGCCCGGCCCGGCCTGGATGGTCGCCAGCGACTTGAGCTGAACCAGCGCAACGAGCAGGGCAACCACGTAGATATCGAGCATCGACCACTTGCCGACAATTTCAACCAGCCGGTAGAGCCGCGTGCGCTGCACCGGCTGCCAGGTGGTGCCAAGCTGCACCGACACAACAAGGATAATCAGCGCGATGAGCTTGAGCATCGGCACCATCATGCTGGCAACAAAAACCACCACGGCCAGCGGCCACGAACCCGACGTCCACAAGTAAACGATGCCGCTCATGATCGTGTCGGATTGCGAACCAAACAGCGAACTCGTTTGCATGATCGGCAGCAGGTTGGCCGGAATATAAAGAATGGCCGCCGCGATGATAAAGGCCCAGGTGCGTGCAACGCTGTCCGGTTTACGGGTGTGCAAATCAGTGCCGCAGCGCGGGCAGCACAGGCCGTGTCCGTGACCGGCATGCGACAACAGACCGCAGCCATGGCAGGCCGCCAGGCCACAGCCGGCTGCTGTGCTGGCCCTCATGAGGCGGCCTCCAGTTTTGCCCACAGCTCACGCGGATCAAACGAAGTACCGGCTGCGGCAAGCAAGAACATTACGCCGCCGAACGACCACAGCGCGACGCCGGGTATCACGGCAGCCATATGCGAGAGTTTGACCAGCGAAACCAGTACGCCGAGCACGAAGACCTCGACCATGACCCACGGCCGGACGGAGATAAGCAGACGAAAAGCCAGATCCGGGTTTTGTGGCAGGCGCGCCAAGCGCAGCGGCAGCAGCAAATGAAGCGTTGCCAGCATCTGCAACAGCGGTGTCAGGAAGGTGGTGAACAAGACCAGCCCGGCCACCAGCGCCATGTCGTCCCGGTACAGGATCTGCACCGTACCAAACAGCGTTGCCTGAATCAGGTCACCGTTGATCGACAGGCCGACAATCGGGTAGAGGTTGGCGATAACGAACAAAAACAGCGCGCCGAGTGTGAATGCCAGGGCGCGGTCGAGGTTTTCCGGATGGCTGCGAAACAGCGTTGCGCCACAGCGCCCGCAACGCGCCACACCGCCGTCAGGCAGGTGTGGTTCGCGCTGCAGCAAATCACATTCGTGACAGGCGATGATCGCTGCGGGCGGCATGGTTGTTTCAGGGCTTTGCAGCAAGGCCACGCAGCTCGTCGAGCCGCTGGCGGAAGCCCTTGGCCCAGGCGTTAACGATGGGCTCCATTTCCTTCCAGGTGACCTTGTCGCCCTGCGCCAGTGTGGCGTCTCCCTTGCGTGTTGCTGTTGCTGCAGCGAGGCGCTTGCCCTGTGGATCAAGCACTTCGATCTCTGCCGTCATCTCGGCCACGCGGGGCGATCCGCCGGAGGCTGAGCGGGCAACGTTAAACAGAGCCTTGAGCGGAATGAAGTCGGCTGCGGTGGTATCAGTCTTCGCCGGCTGTACGCCGGTGATCGCCAGTCGTACCCGCAGGACATCGGGTCCCGGTGTGCTGGTTACCTTGTAGTCCGGCAGAAGTGCATTGTTGAAAGCGGCAGCAAAAGAGTCGGTCATGCGCTTCAGCGCGTCGGGCTGAACGCCCTTGTAGTCCGGGTTCGGCACCAATACGATCTCTACCGGATCGAGCATAACTTTAGTGTAGGCGCGGTAGTTGGCCGACTTGTCAACGTAAGCCATGACACCTGGGCGGTCTGCCACCGCTTTCAGCTGCGAGTAGTCGCCGAGAAAGCCGGAGACCTGCGCGTTGTCTTGTGCCCATACCGGACTCGTTGCCAATGCGAACGCCAGAAAAACTGCTTTCAATCTATTTTGCATGGTGTTATGCCTCGGAAATTGTTGGGTAACGGGCGTAAGAGCAGCGCTGTGTCAACAGCTATGCGGCGTTCAGCATGCCACAGTCAATTAATGGTGTCACCTCGGGATATTACGGGTGCACTGCGGGCAGGACAATCGTCTAAACTGCCGCGAAAATGGCCGTTTTGCACTGTAAAAACAAACAGCGACAAGGGGGCTTGTCAAAACTTTTTTGGATTTCCTGTACCTCTTTGCAACATTCATAACCGCGGAGAAATATCATGAACAAATTCAAAACTGCGTGCACGTTGGGCGCCACACTGGCTTCCCTAAGTTTTGTTGCCGCTCAGGCACAGGCCAAGCCCATCATCTACCCTGCCAAGGGCCAAAGCCCGCAACAACAGCAATCGGATGAAGGCGAGTGCTACGTCTGGGCAAAGAGCAATACCGGTATCGACCCG
>JBIJCY010000061.1:0-12052 GCA_044344385.1 Rhodocyclaceae bacterium
CGCAAGGGTTCAAAGTAATGCGATTCTGGAATAACGAAATTTCGACGAATCTGGATGGGGTGTTGACGGTGGTAATGGCTGCGCTGGCTGAATCCCCCTCTCCCCCATCCCCTCTCCCGCTAGGGGAGAGGGGTGAAAACCTTCAGGAAGAATGCCGGGATGCGCCGTAGTTCGATCACCAATGCCCTGACCATCGACGTCGAAGACTACTTCCAGGTCTCGGCGTTCGCGCCCTACATACCGCGCGACCAATGGGATTCACGGGACTGTCGTGTCGAGCGCAACGTTGAGCGTATTCTGCAGATGCTCGACACCCACGCTACGAAAGCCACCTTTTTTACTCTCGGCTGGATTGCCGAGCGTTACCCGCAACTCGTACGGCGCATCGTCGAGGGCGGTCATGAACTGGCGAGTCATGGTTACGGGCACCAGCGCGCCAGCGACCTCAGCGAGGCGGCTTTTTTTGCCGACATTGAATCGGCCAAGAAGCTGCTTGAAGACCTGTCGGGCCTTGAAGTCAAAGGCTACCGCGCGCCCAGTTTTTCCATTGGCGAAGGCAATCTGTGGGCCTTTGATTGCCTTGAACGCGCCGGCTATCGCTACAGTTCAAGCATCTATCCGATTCGTCACGATCACTACGGCATGCCCGATGCGCCGCGCTTCTCACATCAGGTGCGCGCGGGCCTGCTCGAAGTGCCGGTGACGACCGCCCGCTTTTTCGATCGTAACTGGCCGGCCAGTGGCGGTGGCTATTTTCGCCTGCTGCCTTATGCCGTATCGCGCTGGCTATTGCAGCATGTCAATCAGGTTGATCGCCAGTCGGCAGTCTTCTATTGCCATCCGTGGGAGATTGATGCCGGGCAGCCGCGCATCGACGGGATCAATGCGAAGACCCGTTTCCGCCACTACGTAAATTTGCATAAGACTGAGGCGCGCCTGCAGCGCCTGTTGGCCGATTTCAACTGGGGGCGGATGGATGAAGTCTTTCTCGCGGGCAGTGCAGCGACGTGCCCCGCGCAATCTCCCGCAGTGAAACCATGAAAATGACGACTACGGAAATCGGCGGGATGTCGGCGGCGGTGACGATCAAACGGCTGGAACCCGGCGATAGTGTCGGCGCTGTGCGTTGGGATGCCTTTGTCGCTGATTGCGCCGGCGCCACTTTCTTTCACAAAGCCGGCTGGCAAAAAATTGTTGGCGAAGTTTTCGGCCACCAAACTTACTTTCTCTACGCCGAACGTGCCGGTGTTATCGAGGGTATTCTGCCGCTCGGCCATGTAAGCAGCCTTCTTTTTGGCAAGTCGCTGGTGTCTCTGCCCTTCGCCGTCTATGGCGGCGTTGCGGCCAACAGCCAGGAAGCAACCGCAGCGCTGGAGGCCGAAGCACAGGCCATCGCAAAACAGCTCGCAGTCGACCACCTTGAATTGCGAAACCTCGAAGCGCGCCACCCTGAGTGGCCGACGCAGGATCTTTACGTCTGCTTTCGCAAGGTACTAGAGCCGGAAGTCGAAGCCAACATGCTGGCCATCCCGCGCAAACAGCGCGCCATGGTGCGCAAGGGCATCAAGAACGGTTTGCGCAGCGAGATCGACACTACCGTTGACCGTTTTTTTGCCCTTTACGCCGACAACGTTCATCGGCACGGTACCCCGGCGATGCCCAAGCGCTATTTCAAGGCGTTGCTTGACGTATTCGGTAACGACTGCGAAGTGCTCACCGCTGTAGACGAGGGTGGACGCCCGTTGAGCAGCGTTCTCAGCTTTTATTTCCGCGATGAAGTGCTGCCGTACTACGCCGGCGACGACCTTTCGGCGCGCGATCTGGCCGCCAACGATTTCAAGTACTGGGAGTTGATGCGCCGCGCCTGTGAGCGTGGGCTCAAAGTATTTGATTACGGTCGCAGCAAGCAGGGCACCGGCTCGTATTCCTTCAAGAAAAACTGGGGCTTTGAACCGCAGCCGCTGTTTTACGAATATTGCCTGTACAAGCACGACAGCATTCCTCAGAACAACCCGAATAACGCCAAGTACAAGCTGCTTATCGAAACCTGGCGGCGTATGCCGATCGGTCTGGCCAACTGGCTCGGGCCTTTCATCGTGCGTAATTTGGGCTGAGCGATCTCGTGGCCAATATCCTCTATCTCGTTCATCGCATGCCCTACCCGCCTAACAAGGGCGATAAGGTTCGCTCGTACCATTTGCTCAAGCATCTCGCGGCCAGGCACCGCGTGTTTCTCGGTACATTTATCGATGACCCGCAGGACGAAGCCTACGTCGACAAGTTGCCGCCCTATTGCGCGGATCTGCATATCGCCCGCATCGCCCCGCGTACAGCCAAACTGCGCAGCCTCAGCGGGTTGCTCAGCAACGAGGCGCTGACACTGCCTTATTACCGCAACGCCGAACTGCAAGCCTGGGTTACACGCACCTTGCGTGAACAGCAAATCGACGCGGCAGTCATCTTCTCTTCGGCCATGGCACAGTACGTTCTGGGCGTGCCGCAGTTGCGCACACTGGTCGATTTTGTCGATCTCGACTCGGCCAAGTGGACGCAATACGCACCAAATCACCGTTGGCCGATGTCCTGGCTTTACCGGCGGGAAGGCGAGCGTTTGCTGGCTTTCGAGCGTGCGGTTGCGCAACAGGCGACGCACTCGTTTTTTGTGACGGAAAACGAAACCGAACTTTTCCTGCGCAGTGCACCTGAGTCCAAAGGGCGTGTTGAAGCCATGTGCAATGGCGTCGATGCCGAGTTTTTTTCGCCAGCGCAAGTCATGCCCACCCCCTTTGCGGCCGGTGTGCGGGCGCTGGTATTCACCGGTGCCATGGATTACTGGCCGAATATCGACGCCGTCAGCTGGTTTGCTGCAGAAGTTCTGCCGCAGTTGCTGCAGCACTGGCCCGGGTTGCGTTTCTATATTGTGGGTCGCAGCCCTGCGCCTGCCGTTCAGGCACTCGCCAGCGAGCACGTAGTGGTTACCGGTACCGTCGACGATGTCCGCCCCTATCTGCAACATGCGGCTGTCGTTGTCGCACCGTTGCGTATCGCGCGCGGCATCCAGAATAAAGTGCTCGAAGCGATGGCTATGGGCTTGCCGGTGGTGGCCTCGCAAGAATGTGCAGGAGGAGTTGATGCCGTGCCTGAACGGGATTTCCTTACAGCGGCAACCGCGGATGATTATCTGATGCAGATCGAGTTATTGCTAAATTCTCCCGAGCGTGCTGCTGCCATGGGTAAGGCCGCCCGCGAACAGGTGCTGGCACGTTACAGTTGGGATGCGCATCTTTCAAGCATCGATCGGTATCTCAATGAATCCGCTAGTGTAGAGTTTCGCTCTTGAAGCAACCATATCGCGCAGACGGTAATTGTCGTTGCGACAGACTCCTCCCCCTTCAAGGGGGAGGCTGGGAGGGGGATGGGGGTAGAGCAAGGGCTGTATTCGACTTGTTCCACGGTTTTATTACCCATCCCCACACCAGCCCCCTGCGCGAAGCCCACCCGGAGGGGTGTGAAGGGGAGGGAGTGACGCATCCAATCAGCATGAAACACTACGCTAGCGGGACAAGAATGGAAGCATCGTGATGAATGAGCACAGTTCGCAGCAAGCAGCGCCAACGCAAAGCGCAGCCACCGCCAAGGTGTGGCGATCAGCGCTGCCAGCGCTTGCCATCGCGATTTTTGCAATTCTTGTGCTCTATCGTGAAACCGCAATGGCGATGGTTGAAACATGGGGCCGTACCGAAACCTTTACGCACGGCTTTCTCGTGCCGCCCATCACGCTCTGGCTGATCTGGCGAATCCGCGGCGACGTCGCTCTTGTGACACCTCGCCCCAATGCCTGGGCGTTGCTGGCACTTGCTGCGACCGGTTTTGCCTGGTTGCTGGGCGAGTTGGCCACGGTCGGCGTGGTCTCGCAGTTTGCACTGACGACGATGCTGGTACTGGCCGTGCCGGCTGTGCTTGGTTTGCCGGTTGCCCGACGCATCGCTTTCCCGCTGGCCTTTCTTTACTTCGCAGTTCCTTTTGGTGAATTTGCCCTCCCGCAACTGATGGAGTGGACGGCAAACTTTACCGTTCTCGGCTTGCGCCTGAGTGGCATCCCGGTTTATCGGGAAGGCTTGCACTTCGTTATTCCATCGGGCAGTTGGTCGGTGGTCGAGGCGTGCAGTGGCGTGCGTTACATCATCGCCTCGCTAACCGTCGGCACCCTGTTCGCCTACCTGAGCTATCACTCGCTCAAGCGGCGGCTGATCTTTGTCGCCGTCGCCTTCGTGGTTCCGGTGGTCGCCAACTGGCTGCGTGCCTACATGATCGTCATGATCGGGCACCTTTCCAGCAACAAACTGGCAGTTGGCGTAGATCATCTGATCTACGGCTGGCTATTCTTCGGCATTGTGATCATGGCCATGTTCTGGATCGGCTCGCGCTGGCGAGAGGATGAGCTTGCACCGCAGGCAGAACAGGTGGCGCCGGCTTCTGCAGGCGCTCCTGGCGCAAGGATGTCTCCTCTGGTCGCTACGTTGGCGCTCGCCGCATTCGCAGGAGTCTGGCCGCTGACCCAATGGCAGATCGAGCACAGTATTCCACCGCAGATATCCCGGATCGAAGCGCTCGGGTCGATTGCTGGCTGGCAGGAAGCGAGCAACAGCTTTGCCGACTGGACGCCGCGTTTTGAAAACGCCTCAGCCACTGTGCAAACAACATTCAGCGCTGAAGGCCGAACAGTCGGCTTATATCTGGGCTATTACCGCAACCAGGATTACAGCCGCAAACTGGTCAGCTCAGAAAACGTTCTGGTAAAAAGCAACGATTCGCAGTGGGCAAAGGTTGCCAGTGGCTCACGCCAGATTGCCCTCGATCAGCAATCGACTTTCATTCGTACTGCCGAACTGCGATCGGCAGACTCCACACGCATGGTGGTCTGGCAGTGGTACTGGGTAAACGGCCATCTGACGGCCAGCGATATCAACGCCAAAGTTTATACGGCGTTGTCTCGTCTCACCGGGCAGGGCGACGACTCGGCCGTGATTATCGTTTATGCACCCAAGGAACAGGCTGGTGGGGGCGAGGCAGCACTGGAAGATTTTGCACAAGCAGCGGCAACTGAAATCGAGAGCGTGTTGAGCCGGACCAAGGCAAAACGATGATCTCAGGCCACGCCTCACGCCCTTTGATAGCCCATGTCATGTACCGTTTTGATGTGGGCGGGCTTGAAAACGGCATTGTGAATCTGATCAACAACATGCCCTCCGATGCTTACCGGCATGTGGTGATTTCGCTCACCGGTATTACAGATTTTCGTAAACGCATCATTCGCGACGATGTGCAGTTTATCGCGCTTGAAAAACCGCCGGGCCATGTGCTTTGGATCTATCCGCAACTGTTCAAACTTTTTCGCAAATTGCGCCCGGCAATCGTTCACAGCCGTAACCTGGGCGCGTTGGAAGTTGTCGTGCCGGCATGGGCTGCCGGCGTTCCGGTGCGCATTCATGGCGAGCATGGGCGTGATGTTGGCGATCTCGATGGGCTCAGTAAAAAATATCAATGGGTGCGCCGAATTTATCGCCCATTCGTGACGCATTTCATAGCCTTGTCGCGTGATCTCGAACACTATCTGACAGCCAGAGTTGGTGTGCCGCAAGCAAGCGTGGCGCAAATCTACAATGGCGTTGATGCGCAGCGCTTTCATCCGGCGGGAACGCGCCAGCCGATAGCGGGTTGTCCGTTTGACGAGCCAGCACACTGGATAGTCGGCACCGTTGGCCGCATGCAGACGGTAAAGGATCAAACGACCTTGGCGCGCGCCTTCATTCGTGCGCTGGAGATGGCGCCAGAATTAAAGGGGATATTGCGTCTGGTAATGATTGGTGACGGCCCGCTAAGAGCGCAATCGCAGGTCTTGCTTGAACAGGCTGGTTTGGCAGCATTGGCATGGCTACCGGGTGAGCGCAACGATGTTCCGGAGATCCTGCGTGGGCTGGATTGTTTTGTGTTGCCGTCGCTGGCCGAAGGCGTTTCGAATACGATTCTTGAAGCGATGGCCAGCGGCCTGCCGGTAATCGCGACCAATGTTGGCGGTAATGGTGAGTTGGTCGAAGCTGGGCTTAGTGGCGAGTTGGTCCCGGTTGGTGGTGTAGAAGCCATGGCGCAAAGTATCGTTGGCTATGCCTGCGACCAAGCGCTGGCAAGAGCCGCAGGGCAAGCCGGGCGTGCCGCCGTCGAGCGCCAGTACAGTATGGACGCAATGGTGCAGCGGTATCAGGGGCTTTATGACCGCTTGCTGAACAAAATTTGATGAAGAAAAGCGAACCAGCAATATGTGCGGCATAACCGGAATTTTTGATACCCGCGGCAAGCGCGAGATAGATCGTGCGGTGCTTCATCGCATGAATGAATCACAGTTTCATCGCGGCCCCGACGAAGGTGGTTTGCACACCGAGGCGGGTGTCGGCCTGGGCCATCGGCGACTGTCGATCATCGATCTGTCGACCGGCCAGCAGCCGCTTTACAACGAAGACGAGAGCGTTTGCGTCGTCTTCAACGGCGAAATCTACAACTATCAGGAATTGATTCCCGAGTTGCAGTCGCTTGGCCATGTCTTCCATACACGTAGCGATACCGAAGTTATCGTTCACGCGTGGGAAGCTTGGGGCGAGGATTGCGTTAAGCGTTTCCGTGGCATGTTCGCGTTTGCCCTCTGGGATCGCAATCGCCAGACCCTCTTTCTGGCCCGTGACCGGCTTGGTGTGAAGCCTTTGTTTTACGCCTTGCTGCCGGATGGTAATTTTTTGTTTGGCTCTGAGCTGAAGTCTTTACTGGCACACGGAGGTCTGTCCAAGGAAATTGATCCGTTTGCTGTTGAAGAGTATTTTGCACTGGGTTACGTCGCTGAGCCGCGCAGCATCTTCAAGGCCGCGAAAAAGTTGCCGCCCGCACACACGCTGACCCTCCAGCGGGGCAAGGCCGTACCTGCTTCAGTAGAATATTGGGATGTGCGATTCAGTCTCGATGCGCAGCTGACCGACAGTGACGCTTGCCATCAATTGGAAGAGAGACTAAGCGAGTCCATCCGGCTGCGCATGATTTCTGAAGTTCCGCTCGGGGCTTTTCTTTCCGGTGGTGTTGATTCAAGCGCTGTGGTCGCGATGATGGCCGGGCTTTCTGCCGGCCCGGTCAATACTTGCTCAATTGCCTTTGCTGATCCGGCCTATAACGAGGCGGAGTTTGCTAAAACGGTGGCTAATCGCTATCACACCAACCATCACGTTGAAATGGTCGAAAGCGATGATTTTGATCTGATCGATACCTTGGCCCGTCTCTATGATGAACCTTATGCAGATAGTTCGGCCATCCCCACCTACCGGGTGTGCCAACTGGCACGCAAGCATGTCACGGTCGCTCTTTCTGGCGACGGCGGTGACGAGACGTTTGGGGGTTATCGGCGCTACCGTTTGCATCTTATGGAAGAGAAAATGCGTTCGGCCATGCCGCTGGGGGTGCGCCGGCCGTTGTTTGGTGCTCTTGGGAGCTTGTACCCCAAGGCGGACTGGGCGCCACGAATGTTCCGCGCAAAAACCACTTTCGAAGCACTCGCACGCAACTCGGTGGAAGCCTATTTTCATAGTATGTCGTCCGAGCTCGGCGGCTATAGTGCGATCCAGGTATTTCGCGATCACGCGGCCCGCGCCAACACTGATGATCCTCTGGCCTTGATTCAGTACATTGACACACACACTTATCTTGTGGGGGACATCAACACTAAGGTCGATCGTGCCAGCATGGCGCATTCACTGGAAGTTCGCGAGCCACTCATGGATCACCCGCTGGTCGAGTGGCTTGCGACGCTGCCCTCTTCGATGAAGATGCGCGGACAGGAGAGCAAGTTTTTGCTCAAGAAAGCGATGGAACCTCACCTGCCTTCGGACATTATGTATCGTCCGAAAATGGGTTTTTCTGTTCCGCTGGATCGCTGGCTTCGTGGCCCGTTGCGCAATCGGGTGAGGTCCGCATTACTGGGTGAAAGAATGGCTGAATCCGGCATATTTAATTTGGCGACGATTCGTCAAATTGTTGACCAACATGAGTCAGGGCTACGTGATCACAGCACGCCAATTTGGACCTTGCTGATGTTTGATGCTTTCCTGCGCTGCGTAATGGACGGTCAAGAGCCTTCTCCCTCCAGTATTGATAAATCAGCATTTGTATGAAGATACTTTATCATCACCGCACGGCATCCAAGGATGGTCAGGCCGTCCATATTGAGGAAATGATTTCCGCTCTGCGTGGCCTCGGCCATGAAGTCAAAGTCGTAGCGCCTGCTGCTGGCGACGATGAAACACTCGGTGCTGAAGTGGGCTGGGTACAGCGGCTGAAGAGGGTATTGCCTAAAGCGCTGTACGAATTGCTGGAGCTATCTTATTCGTTGCTTGCCTATTCCCGTATGTTGCGCGCAGCAAGAGAATTTGGGCCTGATGTCATTTACGAGCGCTACAATCTTTTTCTTGTTGCCGGTGTAATGCTCAAGCGTCGCCTTTCAATCCCCCTGTTGTTGGAGGTGAATTCGCCGTTAGCACAAGAGCGCGGGGAGTTCGGTGGGCTTGGCATGCCATGGTTGGCGAGGTGGGTAGAGGGGGTCGTGTGGCGCAATGCCAACTATGTTCTCCCGGTCACTCGAGTGTTAGCTGGGCACATTTTCGCACGAGGCGTCCCAGAAAGCCGCGTTGCCGTCATTCCCAACGGTATCAATGAAGCACATTTCGCAAATGCCCCGAGTCCATCAGCCGCGAAAGAAGCTCTGGGCTGCACCGGAGACCTGGTGCTCGGCTTTACCGGTTTCGTGCGTGACTGGCATGGCGTTGACCGAGTGATCCACTGGATGGCGACAAAAGATGCGCCATCTAATGCACGATTGCTTATCGTGGGTGACGGTCCGGTAAGGCTTGATTTAGAGCGATTGGCTGACGACCTTGCTTTGGGTGACCGAGTTCAGTTCACCGGCATTCTTCCTCGATCAAAAGTCCCCGAATATGTTGCTGCTTTCGATATCGCACTGCAGCCAGCAGTCGTTCCTTATGCGTCCCCTCTCAAGTTGTTTGAGTATCTGGCCTTGGGTAAGGCAGTCGTCGCCCCGTGCCAACCGAATATCGAGGAGGTCTTGACCGATGGAGAGAATGCCTTGTTGTTCGAATCAACGGTCAGTGAGGCTCTGGAAGTTGCGCTGACCCGGTTGTGTTCAGATGATCAATTGCGGGCACATATTGGTGCAAATGCAGCGGCCACGATTGCCAGAAACGGACTAACTTGGAATATGAATGCGCAGCGGGTGACGGCACTGGCTGAACAGGCGATTAACGCGCCCTTGCCGCCGCCAAGTTCATCTCCTTGAAACCGGCGGCCATGATCCGGTTACTTACGTTTTCCACCTTGTACCCTAACTCGGTGAATCCGAACCATGGCATCTTTGTCGAAACAAGGCTGCGAGAGCTTTTGTTGACCGGTGAAGTTGAGACTCGAGTCGTATCTCCTGTTCCCTGGTTCTTCTCACAGAATCCGAGGTTTGGTGAATACGCACTGATGGCTCGGACGCCGCAACGTGAGATTTATAACGGAATCGATGTGCAGCATCCCCGTTACATTCTCCCTCCAAAAATAGGCATGAACGCCGCGCCTTTGCTGATGGCGCTTGGTGCTGCCCGAGCGGTTCGAAGGTTAATCGAAGAAGGGTATGATTTTGATCTGATTGACGCGCATTATTACTACCCTGATGGAGTCGCGGCTGCGCTCCTTTCGAAATGGTTTCACAAGCCGTTTGTAGTTACCGCTCGAGGAACAGACATCAATCTGATCTCGCAATATGCGATACCACGAAAACTGATTCGCTGGGCAGCAGGTCAGGCAAGAGCATCGATTGCGGTATCCAGAGCTTTGAGCGAGCGGCTTGAAGAGATTGGAGTGGAGCAATCAAAATCGATCGTATTGCGTAATGGAGTTGATGTTGCGCGTTTCTATCCGACTATGCAGACCACTGCGCGAGCCGAACTCGGTTGGGCTGATGAGCCAACTTTGATTTCCGTGGGGAACCTTGTCGAAAACAAGGGCCATCACGTTGGCATTGAGTTGCTCGTGAAGCTGCCTGAGTTCAGGTTGGTGATTGTCGGTGCGGGCCCGGAGCGAGAGTCACTTGAGCAACTTGCGCGTAGTCTCGGTGTGGCGCAAAGAGTGTTGTTCGCTGGTCGTATCGCGCAGAAAAATTTGGCTGTCTATTACAGCGCGGCTGATATTTTGATCCTCGCATCAAGCCGTGAAGGTTGGCCAAATGTTCTTCTTGAAGCGATGGCGTGTGGAACGCCGGTAGTCGCGACAAATGTTGGCGGTATCCCTGAGGTGGTGACGTCGCGGACTGTTGGCCGATTGACTTCAGACCGTTCGGTCGCCGGTTTTTTACCTCTCGTCCAGGATTTGTGGGGGAGCTCTCCGGATCGTGCAGCAGTACGCCAACATGCTGAATCTTGCAGTTGGGATGAAACAACCCGTGCGCAACTGGAACTGTTTTCAAAAATAAAAAATGCGTGATCTCGTACTCGCTCCGATAATCCTGTGGCTATGTCTTGCCGCTTTGCGCCGTCCATGGGTTGGCATAATGGGCTGGACATGGCTCAGTTTGATGAACCCTCACGCCTATGCGTGGCATCTGAACACTTTCCCGGTAGCTGCGGCCGTCGCGGGGAGCACGTTGCTAGGTTTGGTATTCACCAAGGATCGGCGCGATTTTTCGATCACGAAGGAAACCGGCGTCTTGATAGCATTCATGTGTTGGATTTGTATCACGCTGCTTTTCTCTTTTAATTTTGACGGCAGTGTCGAAATGTGGAAGCGCGTTATGAAAATTGACTTCATGATTCTTGTGAGCTTGGTTCTTCTCCATTCAAAGAAACACTTGATTACGTTCGTATGGATAATCGTCGCCTCAATAGGCTATTACGGCGTTAAAGGCGGCATTTTCACCTTGGCAACCGGGGGGGCTCATCGAGTATGGGGTCCGACCAATACGTTTATTGAGGGCAATAACGAGCTTGCGCTGGCATTGATCGTTATTACGCCATTGTGCCGTTTTCTGCAGCTTCAAGTGGCGTCAGAATGGGGCAAGCGGGCAATTACCGTCGCTATTCTCTTGTGTGTTGCTGCTGCGCTCGGAAGTCAGTCTCGGGGTGCGCTTGTTGCGCTTGTTGCCATGGGAGCCGCGCTTTGGTGGTATGGGGGCCGGAAGCTCAGCATTCTGCTCGGCATAATGATGGCCGCTGGTGTCGCATTGATGTTCATGCCAGAACACTGGTTCTCACGGATGGACACGATTGCCGAATATCAGTCAGATAGGTCTGCAATGGGGCGAATTAACGCCTGGTGGATGGCGTGGAATCTGGCATCTGACCGTTTCTTTGGCGGTGGCTTTGAAATATACAACATCACTCAATTTGCGCAATATGCGCCCGACCCAACAGACGTTCATGCTGCGCACAGTATTTATTTCCAAGTCCTTGGCGAGCACGGTTTTATTGGCACTTTCCTGTTTTTGATGCTTTGGGGAATGGTTTGGTGGAATGCAGGAAAGCTGCGCAGCGAAGCCAAGAGTTTGCCAGAGACACAATGGGTATCCGATCTTGGCGCCATGTGCCAGGTAAGCTTGATCGGCTATGCTGTCGGGGGGGCATTTCTCAGCCTCGCGTACTTTGATCTGCCGTACGACATACTTGTTCTCGTCGTGCTCGCGCGTCGCTGGTTCGATGAGAAATCATGGATGACTGAGCGACCAGAGAGCGAATCAGCCCCAACGCCTGCTGGAGTAGGGAAACCGTGAGCCTTATCAGGTATGCATGCTCGCTACTCTCGCCCACAGGGAAAAACGGGCAGTTATCTGTTTTTATTTTTCACAGGATTCTTCCTGAACCCGATCCGTTGATTCCCGACGAACCAGATGCCAAGCGTTTTAATGAGATGCTGGGTTGGATCAAATCGTGGTTCACCGTGCTACCGCTTGATGAAGCTGTCTCTCACT
>JBIJCY010000351.1:0-3429 GCA_044344385.1 Rhodocyclaceae bacterium
GCGAAGTGAATCTTTAAGTGCGTCGAACCAACCGACCGTATCTACGCCAACCTCGCGGTGCGTGACGATGCAATTTATGTGGGTATGCACATATTCGACAGGATCTTCGATGGTGATGATGTGGCCGTGTGTTTCACGGTTGCGCACCCCCAGCATCGCAGCCAGTGTGGTTGACTTGCCCGAACCGGTACCACCGACCAGCAGGACCAACCCGCGCTTTTCCAGCACGACGGACTTCAACACGGGCGGCAGGTTCATCTTGTCAAAGTCTGGAATTTCGGTGGTAATGACGCGGATCACCATTCCAGAACGCTGCTGCTGCGTGAATATATTGATCCGGAAACGCCCGACGCCTTCCAGGGAAATGGCGAAGTTTGAGCCCTTGGCATCGATATAGTTTTGCCACTGCTTCTCGGTCGAGATGGAGTGTGCCATCTTTTGTGTTTGTTCAACCGTTAGCGGTGTGTCATTCAGCTTGGTCAGTTTGCCATTCAGCTTCACGGCTGGCGGAAAGCCTGCGGTGATAAACAGATCTGAGCCCTTCATTCCGACCATGGTGGTCAGCATCCGATGCACGACACCCCGATACTGTGCTTTTTCTTGCTGTTCCATATCAACCTCATCCAGTTAAATGATTCGCCTGGACCAATGTGGTCTGACAATTTCACGAGATCGTCCGGTTACCTGCGTGGCTGAATCAACGATTACCGAATGCTATTCTAGCGCTTGCTCGATGCCACCAGTTCATTCTCCCCCGTCTTCCGTTGGGTCAGCAAAGTATAAACAGCCGGAACGACAAACAAAGAGAAAACGTCACGCGCAGCAAGCCACCGACGACGTCCCGACCGATTTGCTGGACGAAGACATTCGGCTGTCTGGCGACGGATATGGCGTCAGGGACTGTCGAGTGTGCAGGGGGATTTTTCAGCAACCGCGCTTGACCGGTTTACGTTGAGAACCCGCCGGTAACTGCTGACGTCCCGAGCGATTCCCATGCGGCTATAATCTCGCCAATGCCACCAACAGATCATTTCGGATCACCTCAAAACCCCTGGCGCCGCCCTGACGGAAGCGTCGTCGCCTGCACAGAGAAATTAAAGGTGCTGCAAGAAAACCTAGACGAAATTCGCCAGTCCGCGCAAGACGCTCTGGAGGATGCGGTCCTCATGGGCTGCGACGAGGAACAGGTCAAGGAAGCGTTCGTCGCAATTATTCGATCGATAAGCTCCGGCTACAGCCCCTCCGAGTAGCGCCAAACCGGAAATTTGAAGGTCTTGCGAAGGTCTTGTTTTCTCGTGAAATATCTCTACGCAGCACATAAATGGTGATGACACCAAAAAAACTGGCGTTACCGGCAAGCCCACCAACAAGCCACAACCGCGTCGCGCAAACATCAGATAAGACACCGGCAACGGGCGCCGGCAGGCACCCGTTGCTGCAAAACTTTTACAGTGCCGCGACCACCGCGTCGCCCATTTCGCTGCAGGAAACACGTTGCATTCCTGCCTCGAAGATGTCGCCGGTGCGCAGGCCGGACGCCAGCACTTTCTTGACGGCGGTTTCGATGCGCACTGCCGAGGCTTCGTCGGCGAAGCTGTAACGCATCATCATCGCCACCGAGAGGATCATGGCCAGCGGGTTGGCCAGATTCTTCCCGGCGATATCGGGTGCCGAACCGTGGCACGGTTCGTACATCCCCTTGTTGTTTTCATCGAGCGAAGCCGACGGCAGCATGCCGATCGAGCCGGTGAGCATTGATGCCTGGTCGGACAGGATGTCGCCGAACATGTTGCCGGTGACGACCACGTCAAACTGTTTCGGCGCGCGCACGAGCTGCATGGCCGCGTTATCGACGAGCATGTGGCTGAGTTCGACATCGGGATATTCAGCCGAGATCTCGATCATCACGTCGCGCCACAACTGCGTTGCTTCGAGCACGTTCATCTTGTCGACCGAGCACAGCTTCTTGCTGCGCTTCTGTGCTGCCTTGAAGGCGGCGTGGCCGATGCGACGAATCTCGTCCTCGTCATAAATCATCGTGTTGCGGCCGACGCGCTTGCCGTTTTCGACGGTAATGCCGCGCGGCTCACCGAAGTAGATATCGCCGGTCAGCTCGCGGATGATCAGGATGTCGAGTCCGGCAACAACCTCAGGCTTGAGCGACGAGGCATTTGCCAGTTCGGGGTAAAGAATGGCCGGACGCAGGTTGGCGAACAGGTTCAGATCCTTGCGGATGCCGAGCAGGCCGCGCTCGGGGCGCTGCGGACGCGGCAGGGCGTCCCACTTCGGGCCGCCGACGGCAGCGAGCAGGACAGCATCGGCGCCGCGCGCGAGCTTCTGCGTGGCTTCCGGATAGGGAACGCCGGTAGCGTCGACGGCAGCGCCACCGAGCAGCGCCTCCTCAAGCTCGATCTTCATGCCTTCCTTGCTGAAGACGGCGAGCACGCGCAAAGCCTGCGCCATGATTTCGGGACCGATGCCGTCACCCGGCAGATAACAGATTTTCATAGTCAATTCCTTGTTGTGTCGTGAAGGTTTCAGGGCAATCGAACTTGAATACACCCAACGCGGAGGCGCAGAGGACGCAGAGATGACGCAGAGAAAGTCAAATTCTTATTTGAATTTTGCTCTTCTCTGCGTTTCCTCTGCGTCTCTGCGCCTCTGCGGTAGGTTTTAAAATCAAATGCAATCACCCTGGCAAAGGTTTCAGGCGAACAGCCAGGGCTGGGCGGCCCGGTGTTTTTCTTCAAAGGCGCGGATTTCGTCGGCATGAACCAGGGTCAGGCCGATCTCGTCGAGGCCGTTAAGCAGGCAGTGCTTGCGGTGCGGCGTGATGTCGAAAGTGAACGAGAAGCCGGTTGGCGTCGTCACCGTCTGCGCCTCAAGATTGACGTCGAGCCGGTAGCCTTCGCTGCCCGCACATTCGGCGAACAGACGATCAACCACTTCAGTCGACGCGACGATCGGCAGGATGCCGTTCTTGTACGAATTGGAAAAGAAGATGTCGGCGAAGGACGGCGCAATCATCACGCAGAAACCGAAATCCTCGATTGCCCACGGCGCATGTTCGCGCGACGAGCCGCAGCCGAAGTTGTCGCGCGCCAGCAGAACCTGTGCACCCTGATAACGCGGCTGGTTGAGAACGAAATCGGCGTTTTTCGGCCGGTTCGTGCAGTCCATTCCGGGCTCGCCGTGGTCGGTGTAGCGCCATTCGTCAAACAGGAAAGGGCCGAAACCCGAGCGCTTGATCGATTTCAAAAACTGTTTCGGGATGATCGCGTCGGTGTCGATGTTGGCGCGATCGATCGGGCAGACAAGCCCGTTGAGTCGGGTAAATGCTTTCATGGGGGATTCCTCAGGACTGACGGATGTCAACGAAATGCCCGGCGATTGCCGCAGCAGCGGCCATCGCAGGACTGACCAGATGGG
>JBIJCY010000350.1:0-3429 GCA_044344385.1 Rhodocyclaceae bacterium
GATCTCGATGGTCGGTAGCAGCTCGGTCATGGTGGATGTCCTCAGGTTGGCGGTGACCGTCATTGTAACCAACCCAGGGGCTCTCCTCGACCGCCAAAAGCAGCTGCATGAAGCGCTCTCCCGCCCCTTCAAGGGGAGGGCCGGGGAGGGGATGGGGCTGCAAAAACCTCACCAAAGCAGCACCCCATCCCCCTCCCAGCCTCCCCCTGCGCGCAGCCCACCCGGAGGGGTGTGAAGGGGGAGGAGAAAAACCCTGCGTATTCGCACCCACCGCCTCACGCGAAGCAGAACAAACGGCTTCATTTTGTGTATCCTATGGCGCTCGTTCATGCGCACAGCACCTTGAGCCGCTGCCTGCAACCACAAAGGATCATTCCGTGAAATTCCGTCAAATCAAACTTCTCGCCGCCACGCTGCTCTGCGCCCTGACGCTGGCTGCCTGCTCCCCGCCTGCACCTGACACCGTTGCCGCAATGGCCAAAACGTCGATGCAGGACATCCTGCGCGTTGACCCGCGCTTCGAGGGCTCCGGTGTCGAGGTGGTCAAGGTTCAGCTGACGGCGGACGGCGAGAGAAAATACAAAGGGCTGGCCAGCATCAAATACAAAGGCGCGGTTCACGACGTTCCGGTCAATGTCCTGGTCGATGGTCTGAGCATCAAATGGGACACGGCGCCCGACGCTTTTTCGTTTATTCCGCAAACAA
This sequence comes from Rhodocyclaceae bacterium, assembly GCA_044344385.1. GTDB lineage: Bacteria > Pseudomonadota > Gammaproteobacteria > Burkholderiales > Rhodocyclaceae > CAJBIL01. Next base: position 706 of record JBIJCY010000350.1, read on the forward strand.
AACCGCCGCAATAAACCTGCCCGCAGTCGCGTTTCGGCGACACTTTCGCCGGATTGAATTATTGCGTCGCCCCTCTGTCCAACCCCGACTTTCCACCCGGCTGCGCGTGCAGCCTTGACAGGGCGCAACATGAAAATCAATCTGCAGCGAACAATCACTTCGCTGACCAACGCCCTCGACTTTGTCGGCACCGACGAATTTCACCACGGCAAACGTGTCGCCTTGATGGCGGTATCGATTGCCCACGAAATGGGCTGGCTGCAGCCGCGTTGCGACAAAATGCTCTACGCCGGCATGCTCCACGACTGCGGCGTATCGCGCACCAAGGAACACCGTGCCATCACCGAAACTCTCGAATGGGAGGGCGCACAGCAGCATTGCCTGCGCGGCGCCGGTTATCTGGCGGACTGCCCGCCGCTGGCGCATTTCTCGGACATCGTTCGCTGGCACCACACACGTTGGGAAGCCTTGCTGCACGAAGACATCACCGATGATCTGCGCCTTGAAGCCAATCTCATTTTTCTCGCCGACCGCGCCGACGTTCTCCTTGCGCCTTATTTCATTGGCGCATCGCTAAAAAATGAAATCCTCTGGGAATACCCGCAGGTCGTCGAGCGCATTGCCGGACTGGGTGGCACCCTGTTTTCCCAAGGCCTCGTCGAAGCCTTCCGCCGTGCCGCCGGCCGCGAATCGTTCTGGCTGGCGATGGACCCGGCCTACATCGAAGACGAAATTGAAGGCCATCTGCGCCACGGCCAACCCGTCGAACTCGACACCGCCGACGCGCTCGCCATCGCCGGGCTTTTCTCGCACACCGTCGACGCGAAGAGCGCCTACACCCTGCAACACTCCACCCGTGTCGCCCGTATCGCGCGCTACCTGGCCGAGGCGTCCGGCATTCACGGCGAGCATCTCGACAAGGTTGAAATTGCCGGCTTGCTGCACGACATCGGCAAACTGCGCGTCCCCGAAGATATTATCGACAAACCCGGCCCGCTGACGCGCGACGAACGCGCTTTCGTGATGCGGCACAGCTATGACACCGGCCACATTCTGAAAATGGCCTTCCCCGACCAACCCATCGCCGAATGGGCCGCGATGCACCATGAGAACCTTCTCGGCACCGGCTATCCTTTCCATTCCGCGGCCGCCGAAATTCCGCGTGAAGCCCGTCTGATTGCCGTCGCCGACATTTTTCAGGCGCTGGCGCAGGAGCGCCCATACCGCGGGCATATGGCCCAGGCCGAAGTGATGTCGCGCATGGAAAGCATGAGCACCGCCGGCCGCATCGACCCGGCAATGGTCGGACTGCTGCACACCCATGTTGATCGCTGCTACACGCTGGCGGTAGGCGCCTGTTGAGCGAGTCGCATGAGATCACTATTCGGCAAATCATCTGCGACAAGCGCACTGAACAACTGAAGATGGAATTTGCACTTCGGAACCAGGCTGCCGTAGTCAAGATTCCAGCATCGACGCTGATGCTGGAGACCTTGCAATAAACTATCTCGGCTGAAGATTGGCAGTGCGATACTTGGAACCCGTCACCTGGAGTTTCACCGGTGACCGATGATTCTCAACACTTGCTGCGGGAGCTTTACATATGGTCGCCATATCGCGACTGATTCTGTTCTACCTATTACTGGCTTCCTTCGCCTGGAGAGGGGCGTCAGCCGGCGAACCCCCGGCGCAGAAGGAACGTAACGCACCGGCATCGGCACCAACGCTGACAGCTAAGGAACGCGCCTATCTGGCGCACAAGGGCAGCATTAAATACTGCGTGCAGCCCGACTGGCTGCCTTTTCAGCGAATCAACGAGCAGGGCGAGCACGAGGGAATTGCCCAGGACATGTTGCAGCTCATGGCCGAACGACTCGATATGAAATTCGAATTGTTGCCCACCAAGGACTGGGCCGAGTCGGTGGCAGCAATTCGCGCCCGTCGGTGCGACATTCTGCCGCTTGGAATGGATGTACCGAGTCGCCACGACCTGCTTAATTTTTCGCGCCCCTATGTCTCCGAACCCCTTGCCGTGGCCACCCGCGCCAGCGAACCTGACCTGCACCGGGCAGAGGACATCGGCAACCGGAAACTGGGTTTAATCAAGGGGTTCGCACCGAAGAAAATCCTGCAGCAACTCTATCCGTTCATGAATATCGTCGATGTCGAAAGCACTTTGGACGGGCTTCGAAAAGTGCAAACCGGCGAGAATTTCGGCTACATCGACAATGTGCTCTCCCTATCCTATACAGCCCGGAAATTGGGCATGCAGGATCTCAAAATTTCCTACACCCTCAACTTCACGCACGACCTGGGGTTTGTTTCGCGCAACGATGAACCGCTGCTGGGAAGCATCATGCAGAAAGCAAGCGATTCGATTTCCTACAAAGAAAACCGTGCCATTGTGAGTCGCTGGGTTTCCGTCAAACTGGAACCGAGCTTCGACTATTCCCTATTCTGGAAAATCGGGACTGCCGTGGTGCTGATTCTGGTGGGGGTGATTGCCTGGAACCGGCGCCTCGCCAGCCTGAACCGCAAACTCGCCCAGGCGTACGCGGAACTTGACCGGCTGGCCGTCACGGATACGCTGACCGGTCTTTCAAATCGTTTGCGACTCGATGCGGCAATGGCTCAGGAATGGGCACGCTGCGAGCGTCAGCAGGGATGTTTTTCGCTCATCCTGCTCGACATCGACAAGTTCAAAAACGTCAACGATACCTATGG
>JBIJCY010000352.1:0-3420 GCA_044344385.1 Rhodocyclaceae bacterium
CGGTGCTGCATCCGGCACCTTGCCGCCAAGTATGGCAGCGGCACGCTGCGTATCATCGGCCGGCTTGGCGGATTTCTCGATGGGCTTCTCAATGGGTTTTTGTACCGGTTTCTCGGCCGCTTTTTCCTGCGTTTTTGCCGCCGGCTTGACGGGTGGAACGTCAGCGAGCTTCGCTACCGGCGCGCTCTGCACGGCGACTGGAGCAACCGGTGCTGCAGGCTTTACCGCAACTGGAGCAGGCGCGGGTGCGGGCGCAACGGCAGGTGCGGATTTGGCAGCCTGCACCTTCGGATTGAATGGTGTCTGATCCTGACCGGGGATGACGATCTGAACATCCTGAACCTGCTGCTTCGGCTCTTCGTCCATGACCATCGGCAAAACAACGGCAGCCAGACCGGCAAAGGCAATCGCGCCCACCAGACGCCGGCGGGCCCGTTTTTTCAGTTGCAGTTGCGCGTCAGAGGATTCAGCCATCGTTTTCTATGGAGTGAGTTCGGTAAGGTCAGCGGTGATTTTTCATGGCGCGCATGACAGCCGCCACAGTGTAGAACGAACCAAAGGCGAGAATTCTATCATTTTCCCCTGCCAGCTTGGCGGCTCGCGCAAAGGCCAGCGCTGGCGAGGCGAAGCACTCGACACTGCCGCCCAGCTTGCCGTCCGCAACAACACCCGCCAGAGCCTCAACCGGCGCACCACGTGGCACATCAAGCCCGGCCAGCAGCCAAACATCGACCTTGCCTGCCAGCGGCGCAAGTGCGCCCGCAATATCCTTGTCGCCGAGCATGCCGACCAGCGCGATGGTCTTTTCAAAAAACCCCATGTCGCCCAGATTGTCGACCAGACCCGCCACAGCCTGCGGGTTGTGTGCGACGTCGAGCACAATCGCCGGGCGCCCCGGCAGTACCTGAAAACGCCCCGCCACCTCAAGTTCGAGCAGACCGCGCCGCACCGCCTGCATCGATACAGGCAAACGCTCTTTCAACACCTCGGTGGCCGCAAGCACCGCCGACGCATTGCGCAGTTGATACGCGCCGCGCAGCGCCGGATTAGCCAGCCCGCCACGGCGCAGCTTGTCGCGCCCCCAGAACGTCCACTGCGTCTTGTCACCGAAATAGCCAAAATCCCGGCCAAGCAACTGAAGATCAGCGCCGATGTCATTCGCATGACCAACCAGTGATTGCGGCGGCTCGGGATCGGCGCAGATCGCCGGCTTGCCGGAACGATAGATGCCGGCCTTTTCAAAACCAATGGCTTCGCGCGTACCGCCCAGCCAATCCGTATGATCAATCGCAATGCCGGTGACAATGGCGCAATCCGCGTCATAGACATTGACCGCATCGAGCCGGCCACCGAGGCCGACTTCAAGGATCAGCACGTCGACCGCGCACGCCGCGAAAACTTCCCACGCGGCCAGTGTGCCGAATTCGAAATAGGTCAGGGAGACGCCGCCTGCGGCCTGCCGTGCTGCTTCCACCCTGGCGAATGCTGCACACAGCGCGGCATCATCGACCGGCACACCGTCGATGCGTACGCGCTCGTTGTATTCGAGCAGGTGCGGTGAGGTGTAGCAGCCGACCCGATAGCCGGCAAAGGTGTAGATTGCCTCAAGGTAAGCACAAGTCGAGCCTTTGCCGTTGGTGCCGCCGACAATGATCAGCGGGCAGTTTTGCTGCTGACCCAGCGCCTGCTTGACCTGAGTGACACGCTCCAGACCAAGCTCGATGCCACCCTGACCTTTCGGATGCAGGCGTTCAAGGTGGAGCAGCCATTCTGAAAGTGAGTTCACAAAAACTCTTTCGACGCAGAGAACGCAGAGACGCAGAGGGCGCAGAGAATATTTGTAAAAATCTCTGCGCCCTCTGCATCTCTGCGCTCTCTGCGTTTAAGGCGGTTCACGCCGCTGCCGGCAGCTTCTGCAGCATGGCCAGCAACTGCGCGAGCTTGTCCTTCATTTCGCGGCGGTCGACGATCATGTCGATGGCGCCTTTCTCGATCAGAAACTCGGAACGCTGAAAGCCCTGTGGCAGCGTCTCGCGCACGGTCTGCTCGATGACTCGCGGTCCGGCAAAGCCGATCAATGCGCCCGGCTCGGCAATCACGATATCGCCGACAAAGGCGAAAGACGCTGAAACGCCACCCATGGTGGGGTCGGTAAGAATCGAGATGAATGGCAGTTTCGCTTCCGAAAGCTTGGTCAGCACGGCGGTCGTCTTGGCCATCTGCATCAGCGAAAACAGGCCTTCCTGCATGCGCGCGCCGCCCGATGCGGTGACGCAGACAAATGGCATTCCCTGTTCAACCGCCGACTGTACGCCACGCACGAAACGCTCACCGAGCACCGACCCCATCGATCCGCCCATGAAATCGAATTCAAAAGCCGCGACCACCACCGGCAGCGTATTTACTGCCCCCTGCATAACGACCAGCGAGTCCGTCTCGCCCGTTGTTTCGGTTGCGTCCTGCAAACGCTCCGGATAGCGCCGGCTGTCCTTGAATTTGAGCGAATCGACCGGCAGCACTTCGGCGCCGATTTCATAGCGCCCTTCGAGATCAAGCAGCAACTCAATCCGCGCACGCGCGTTGAGGCGATTGTGATGCCCGCACTTCGGGCAAACATTGAGATTATTGTCGAGATCGGTGGCATAAAGCACCGCTTCGCACGATGGGCATTTGCTCCACAAGCCCTCGGGTAAGCTGGACTTGCGTGCAATACCGGATTCGTTGCGTTTGATCTTCGGCGGCAGGAGTTTATTCAACCAGCTCATGACATTCCTTAAACAGCGACTGTTGCTGCGCTAGCTTGATCGATACCACGACGGATATCGGCAACCAGCGCGAGGACGTTTGCACAAACGTTATCGGCAGTGGATTTCTCTATTTCTTCGATGATGCGGCTACCGACCACGACGGCGTCGGCGACGGCGGCAACAGCGCCCGCAGTCGCCGCATCGCGGATACCGAAACCGACACCGACGGGAACACCGGTACGCGATCGAATTTCCGGAATGCGTGCGGCGACCGCAGCGACATCAAGCGTCGCCGCGCCCGTGACGCCCTTGATCGATACGTAATAGACGTAACCACTGGCCAGCGCACCAACCTGTGAAATTCGCGCATCGGTAGAGGTCGGTGCAAGCAGGAAGATGGGATCAAGCGCATGAGCCCGCATGGCCTGTGCAAACTCGACACTTTCCTCGGGCGGATAATCAACAACCAGCACGCCATCAACGCCGGCGTCATAGGCGGCAGCAGCAAAGGTACCAACGCCCATTGCCTCGATCGGATTGGCATACCCCATCAGGACAACCGGCGTCTCGTTGTCATCGGCACGGAAGTTGGCCACCATGCCGAGCACCTTGCGCAGGCTGACACCCTTCAGCAAAGCGCGTTCCGATGCGCGCTGAATGGTCGGCCCGTCGG
>JBIJCY010000062.1:0-11956 GCA_044344385.1 Rhodocyclaceae bacterium
GGCTGGTTGAGAACGAAATCGGCGTTCTTCGGCCGGTTCGTGCAATCCATTCCGGGCTCGCCGTGGTCGGTGTAGCGCCATTCGTCAAACAGGAAGGGGCCGAAACCCGAGCGCTTGATCGACTTCAGAAACTGTTTCGGGATGATCGCGTCGGTGTCGATATTGGCGCGATCGATCGGGCAGACAAGCCCGTTGAGTCGGGTAAATGCTTTCATGGGGATTCCTCAGGACTGACGGATGTCAACGAAATGCCCGGCGATTGCCGCAGCGGCGGCCATGGCAGGGCTGACGAGATGGGTACGACCGCCGGGACCTTGCCGGCCCTCGAAGTTGCGGTTCGAAGTCGAGGCGCAACGCTCGCCGGGCGACAGCCGGTCGGCGTTCATCGCCAGACACATCGAGCAGCCCGGCTCGCGCCATTCAAAACCGGCGTCGGTAAAAATCTTGTCGAGGCCTTCCGCTTCGGCTTGACGCTTGACGATGCCGGAACCCGGAACGACCAGCGCCAGCTTGACGCTACCGGCGACTTTCTTGCCCTTGGCAACAACCGCCGCAGCGCGCAGATCCTCGATACGCGAGTTGGTGCACGAACCGATGAAAACCTTGTCGATGCTGATCTCGCAAAGCGGCGTATCGGCCTGCAGACCCATGTATTGCAGCGCACGCTCGATACCGGCACGCTTTACCGGATCGGCCTCATTCGCCGGATTCGGCACTTTGCCGCTGATCGCCAGCACCTGCTCGGGCGAGGTGCCCCAGGTGACCTGCGGCGCGATGTCGGCAGCAGCGAGGTCGACGATGGTATCGAAATGCGCATCGGCATCCGAATGCAGATTTTTCCAGCCGGCGACAGCCTTCGTCCAGTTTTCACCCTTGGGCGCGTGCAGACGGCCTTCGAGGTAATTAATGGTGATGTCATCAACGCCGATGATGCCGGCCCGCGCACCGGCTTCGATCGCCAGATTGCAAACGGTCATGCGGCCTTCCATCGACAGCGCACGAATTGCCGAACCGGCAAACTCGATGCAATAGCCTGTACCGCCTGCCGTGCCGATCTTGCCGATCACCGCCAGCGCCAGATCCTTGGCGGTGGTGCCGGCCGGCATCTGGCCTTCGATGCGCACCAGCATGGTCTTCGACTTTTTCTGAATCAGCGTTTGCGTCGCCAGCACATGCTCGACTTCCGAAGTGCCGATGCCGTGCGCAAGCGCCCCGAAAGCGCCGTGGGTGGCCGTGTGGCTGTCACCGCAGACGACGGTCATGCCAGGCAGCGTCGCGCCGTTTTCCGGCGCGATGACGTGGATGATGCCCTGGTTGGCGTGCTTGAACGGGAAATAGACCAGCGCGCCGAATTCCTTGATATTGGCGTCGAGCGTATCAACCTGCGTTTTCGAGACCGGGTCCTCGATATCGCGGTCCCAGTGATTGGTCGGCGTGTTGTGGTCGGGCACGGCGACAATCGAGTCACTACGCCACGCCTTGCGACCGGCCAGTCGCAGACCTTCGAAGGCTTGCGGGCTGGTGACTTCGTGCATCAGATGGCGGTCGATATAAAGCAGGCAGGTGCCGTCTTCTTCCTGACGGACCACATGGGTCTCCCACAACTTTTCGTACAGCGTTTTTCCAGCCATGACGGCTCCTTGAAAAATTCTCGAAACATGATGCGGCCCGATGATGAGCCGCTCGATTCTGATCGTCCGGCGCATGTCGAAAGCGCCCTTGAGACAAATCTTAGTGAGCGTTTGATACCAGAACAAGACTATTGTTTATACTAGTACTGGCGCTAACAGCATGATCGTCAAAACAAGGTGTCAAATGAAAAATGACAGCATCACCCGCCGCAAGGAACTTGGCGAGTTTCTGAAGGTTTTACGCGAGCGCAGTGCGCCCGAGGCTTTCGGCTTTCCCGCCGGCCAGCGGCGCCGCGCGCGCGGCTTGCGCCGGGAAGAAGTCGCACAGCTCGCAGACATCAGCCCGACCTGGTACACGTGGATTGAACAGGGGCGCGACGTCAATGTTTCGGCGGGGGTGCTTGCCCGTTTGGCCGGCACGCTGCAACTAACGCGATCCGAGCGCGCCTATCTGTTTGAAATGGCCGGCCGGCGCGATGCCGAGGAAGCTGCGCCGCACGAGGACGAGGTTCCTGACATCCTCATTGCGCTGCTCGACGACATTGCTCCACCTGCTTATCTGATGGGCCGCTACTGGGATCTGCTGGGCTGGAACGCCAATGCTGCGACCCTATTTACCGGCTGGCTCGACGGTGCGCAAACGCGCACGCCGAACCTGTTGCGCTTTGTTTTCCTCGACCCGCTGGCAAGAACGCTACTGGTTGATTGGGAGGTGCGCGCGCGCCGCGTGGTTGCCGAATTTCGTGCCGACTGCCGGACCCGCCTGGAGGAACCCGTGTTGCAGCGTCTGGTCGACGAACTTACCGAGGGCAGCCCGGATTTTGTGCGCTACTGGAAACAGCACGACGTCATTGACCGCCAGGGCGGCCAGCGCGACTTCCGACATCCGAAGCGCGGCTTGATCAGTTACCAGCAGTTGACCCTGCACCCGGTTGAGCAGGAACCGCTGAAACTGGTCATCCTCAAGCCTTTGGCACGGCAGTAAGCTCCTAAGGATAGTCACCCCTCCCCCTTCACACCCCTCCGGGTGGGCTACGCGCAGGGGGAGGTTGGGAGGGGGATGGGGTCGGAAGCTGCGGAATTTACCCCATCCCCACCCCGCCCCTCCCCTTGAAGGGGAGGGAGTGACGCTTTCAATTAGCGATCAAGTTTCAGGTAGCGTGCAACACTACCCTGGCGAAATCAGGCCTTGCGCTGCTGATCGCACATCAGCTTGTATTCAATCGAATCGACAAGCGCACGCCAGCTGGCTTCGATCACATCGGTGGATACGCCAACCGTTGCCCACTGCCGCTCGTGATCGGCGCTTTCGATGACAACACGCACCTTGGCTGCAGAAGCCTTGTTCGAATCGAGCACGCGCACCTTGTAATCAGTCAGCCGCATCTCACGAAGTGAAGGATAGAAGCGATCAAGGGCCTTGCGGATGCCGTTGTCGAGCGCGTTGACCGGGCCGTCACCTTCGGCTGCGGTCAGTTCCACCTGCCCATTGACGGCGATCTTGATAATGGCGCTGGAATTGATTCCATCGCCCGACGGTTCCTTGACGATGACTTTGAACTCCTTGAGTTCAAAGAAAGGCTGGTGCTTGCCGAGGATCTTGCGAACGACCAGTTCGAACGAGCTTTCGGCACTTTCAAACTGATAGCCCTCGTGTTCGAGTTCCTTCAGCCGCTCGACGATCAAATGGGTTTCCGGTGAGTCCCGGGTCAGGGTCGGGTCGATGGTCTTGATCCGGGCGAGCAGCATACTGCGTCCGGCGACCTCGCTGATCAGGATGCTGCGGTTGTTGCCGACCAGTTCCGGATCGATATGCTCGTAGGAAATCGGATTTTTGTTAACGGCATCGATGTGCATGCCGCCCTTGTGCGCGAATGCATCGTTGCCGACATAGGCCGATTTTTCGTTCAACGGCATGTTGGCCACCTCGCTGACAAAGCGGGCGATAGACGTCAGATGCGGCAGGCTGTCCGGCGGCAGGCACTGTTTGTCGAGCTTCAACTCAAGATTCGGGATGATCGCGCACAGGTTGGCGTTGCCACAACGCTCGCCGATACCATTGATCGTACCCTGCACCTGCGTTGCGCCGGCCTGGACGGCAACCACCGAATTGGCGACCGCCATCTCGCAATCATTGTGACAATGGATGCCGATAGTACGGCCCGGATAACGCGCAACGACCAGTGCCGTGACGTCGCGCACAAAGTCGGGAAAGCTCCCGCCATTGGTGTCGCACAGACAAAGACTGTCGGCACCGGCTTGCGCCGCGGCATCGAGAGTCTGCAGGGCGTAGTCGGCATTGGCCTTGTAACCGTCGAAAAAGTGTTCGGCGTCGTACACCACTTCCTTGCCCTGCGCCTTCAGATAGCGAATCGTATCGCCGATCATCGCCAGATTTTCCGCCAGTGTGGTGCGCAGGATTTCCGTAACCTGATAGTCCCAGCTTTTGCCGAAAATGGCGATCGCACTGGTTTTGGCGGCCAGCAGGGAGCGAATGTTATCGTCGTTCTCGGCGAGAATGCCGATCCGGCGCGTACTGCCAAACGCGATGATGCGGCTGTGGCGCAGCGTCAGATCATCGATGCGCCGGAAAAATTCGAGGTCCTTCGGATTGGAGCCGGGGTTGCCGGCTTCGATGTAGGCAACGCCCAGCGCATCAAGACGCTCGACAATCTTGATCTTGTCTTCGACCGAATAGGAAATACCCTGAGCCTGCGCGCCATCGCGCAAAGTGGAATCGTAGATGTGAACCTGGTTCATGCTCTGTGCACCGCGACCATTGTGAGAAACCGGTTATCTTGACAGAAAATCGGCGCATCGTCCTGTTTTCAACGGACAAAACCTGGCGCCACAGCACCAGGTCTCGCGACGATTCTCATGCGCAACGATGACAGGTACGCTTTCCACGACGGACGGAATGGCCCAAAACGAGCACTTGGCCTTATGATGAAGATCTGAACCGGAGTCTGGCTTACATGCAATTTGTTGCCCCTGACCGCTATGCAGAATTAAAAGCGACAGGCAAGCTGCCATCGCCCAAGGGCATCGCATTGTCGATCATCCGGCTGCTCCAGCGTGATGATTTCCGGATCACCGATCTGGTGCAACTGGTTCAATCCGATCCGGCCATCGCCGGCCGAATTCTTTATTTCGCCAATGCCGCCGCTTTTGGCCGCTCGCGACCCATCGCTTCATTGCAACGCGCCGTCGTTGCGCTCGGCTCGTTTCGCGTGCGCGATCTGGTCCTGGGCCTCTCGGTCATGCACGGCCACCGCAGCGGCGTCTGCCCGGCTTTCGATTACGAAGACTTCTGGGGACACTCTCTGGCGACCGGCATTGCCTGCCAGGAACTCGCGCATTTCGCCCAACTCGCCAGTGAAGAGATTTTTACCGTCGGCCTGCTGGCAAGGATTGGTGAGCTTGCGCTCGCCTCGCTTTACCCCGAGGAGTACTCCGCCCTCCTGCTTGCCGCGCAAGAAGGGCGCCTCAACACGGCAGCGCGGGAACAAGAACGCTTTGGCATGGATCACCACGAGCTTACCGCCACCCTGCTCAACGAATGGGGTTTGCCAGAGGTGCTGATTCAAGCGGCCTATCACCACGAAAATCCGGATGCTGCGGGCTTTGCCGATGGCTCACGAGTACAGACAGTCACCCATTCATTAAGCTTTGCCAGCGCGCTGGCTCGCCTCTGCATGGTCGACGAAGCATCACGCTGGAGCCTGCTACCCGCGCTTCTCGCCCGCGCGGCACGACTTGGTATCGGCGGTGACTCACTCAACGAACTGGTCGACCACATGGTCGAGCGCTGGCGCGAGTGGGGTGCCAAGCTGCAGGTGCGTACCCAGGACATTCCACCCTTTGCCGAAATTCTCGCCGCCCGCCCGCCCATACGCCACATGGGCGCGACTCCCGAGATCGACAGGCGGGCACGGGCTCCCGGCTTGCACGTTCAGCTGATCGGCTTCCCGCTGGCAGAACTTACCCCGTTGATGCAGCAAATCGAAGGTCTTGGTCATCAGCCGGTTCTGGTCGATGACACCGATGAAGGGCTGACCCAGACACTGCGCCATCCAGCGCCGATCATCATCGCCGACATGTCGATGTCTTTTTCCGACGCCACGGACTTTTGTCGAAGGCTACGGCAGACACCAACCGGCAAGGAAAGCTACCTGCTGCTGCTGGCACCACCGGAAGACGAACAACGTATCCTTGAAGCAATCGATGCCGGCGCGGATGATGTATTGATCAAGCCGTTGAATGTACAAACGTTGCGAGTACACCTCAACACGGCTGCGCGCATGCTGGTGTTGAAAGAAGAAATTCATCGTGAACGCATCGACATCATGCGCTCGACCGACGAATTTGCCGTGGCGCAAAAACGGCTTTTGCAAGATGCGCTGACCGACACGCTGACGCAGCTGCCCAATCGCCGCTACGGGATGGATTTTCTGGCATCAGAGTGGATCTTCGCCCAATCCAGCGGCGTGCCGCTCGCCTGCCTGATGCTCGACATCGACCATTTCAAGCGGGTCAACGACAACTATGGTCACGCGGCCGGCGATGCGGTGCTGCGCCAGTTGGCTGACATCCTGCGGCTGACTTCGCGCGCCGAGGATTTGTTTTTCCGCTATGGCGGAGAGGAATTTGTCGCCATCCTGACCGACGCGACCCTGCGAGTTGCCCTGCAGATCGGCGAACGCATCCGCGCACAGGTTGAAAAAACCGCCTTCGAGTACGAGGGGCAGCGCATTCCCGTCACGCTGAGTATCGGCGTGGCCATCGCCACCGGCACCGAAACGGACAGCCTGTCACTGATACAGGCAGCGGACGCCGCTCTGTATCAGGCCAAGAATAGTGGACGTAACCAGGTGGTCGCGGCAAGTTAAAAGCAGCCGGGAAGTGCCTGGAGGCGCACACCCACCACCCCACCTTCCTCACAACTCAAAATGTCGTATACAGTCTGGCATGCATAGGCTCTCCAAATATCGAACCCCCGCCATGAAAAACCCACTCCGCATGCTGAGAATAGGCGCCATGGCGACGATGGCCATCACGATGCTTTGTGTATCCGCTCAAGCCCAGGCGCCGCTGGACATTCGGGTAGCGCTGGTGATTGGTAACTCGGCCTATGCCGGCGCGCCACTACTTAACCCGGCCAATGATGCGCGTGCGATGGGCGAAGCCTTGCGCAGGCTTGGTTTTACGGTGGTGGAGCTGCGCGACGGGAATAAGCAGCAGATGAGCGATGCCATCGCCAAAGTTCAGGAATCCCTCAAAGGGAAGCAGGGGGTTGGCATACTGTACTACGCAGGTCACGGTCTGCAGTTGGACTGGCGCAATTACATGGTGCCCGTCAATGCCAATCTGTCGAAGGCCTCCGATGTGCCTGAACAGACCATCGACATCAGCAGTGTGATCGATGCCTTCAAAAGTGCCGGCAATCGCATGAACATCCTGGTGCTGGATGCCTGCCGCGACAATCCGTTTTCGAACACAGCCACCGGCAAAGGCCTGGCCCAGCTTGACGCACCACCAGGCACTTTTCTGGCGTATGCCACAGCACCGGGCAACGTGGCGGAGGATGGTGACCTTAAAACCGGCAATGGCCTGTACACCCAGTATTTGCTCGAAGAATTAAAGAAACCCACGGCTGGCATCGAAGATGTATTCAAGCGGGTGCGCTTGCAGGTTCGACTCAAGAGCGAGGGGCGTCAAATCCCCTGGGAGTCGACAAGTCTGGAGGAGGACTTTTACTTCGCCAAAGGCAAGGTACCGGCCAAAAAGGGCGAGCCCCTGGATGAGGCCGCGTTTGAGCGCGAGTCGGGCTTGTGGGACAAGACCAAACGGGCCAATACGGTTGACGCTTTTGTTACTTACCTGTCGCAATACCCGGGCGGCCTGTTTTCGGAATTCGCGCAGGCCAAGCTGGACCGGCTGCAAAAACCGTTGGTCGCGCCGAAGTTCAAAGCCGGCGATGCCTTGGCCAATGACTCAACGACCGAGCGCTTCAAGGTCGGTGATGTCTACGAATACCGTGTGAACGCGAGCGGTCCCTCATCGAGCGGTGTTAGTTCAAGACGCCAGAAGGTCACTGCGATCCATGACGATCTAGTGGAGATCAATGGGGGTAACCGGACGCTTGATCTCCTTGGCAATACGCAGTCGGTGCGCGATCACACATGGCGCGACGCCCAGTTCTTCCCGGCACAATACCAACCCGGGAAAAAGTGGACGCTGCGCGCGTACATCGAGACTGACAAGCGCGATGACACGGTTTTTCTCGACGCACGTATTGGTGCGCGAGAAAAAATTTCGGTTTCGGCCGGCTCATTTGATGTCTACCGGGTTGACATCAGTGGCTTGGGAACCGAGGGCCACCGTTACAACTGGACCTTTTGGATGAACCCCAATTACGGCATGCCCATTAAATCATTAGTAACTGTTCACAATCCCAAGGGCAAGATGCGTAAAAGTGAGCAAAGCGAGCTCGTCACATTGAATGCGCCTCGCTGATCCATCAGCACAAAGAAGTGGCGTGATCCGGGAATTGGCGGCTTTTTAACAGCTGCCATTCAAATCATTTTCCCCTGATCCAACGCTACGAATGCTGTCAATACCAGGCATACGTCCACCTCAAGGAATCACCGCCGAAGACCGCCATCTGGCAAGGCGCTGCAGAGCGACAGACATAAACACATTCGCTACACCGCCAAGCCTTCATCCACCACCCTGCGCCGCGCCAGCAAGCTATAAACCGTCGGAACGACAAACAGCGTAAAGAACGTCCCGAGCAGTAATCCGCCAACAATCACCCAACCGATCTGCTGCCGGCTCTCGGCTCCCGCACCGGTCGCCAGCGCGAGGGGAATGGCACCGAGCACCATGGCACCGGTGGTCATCAGGATGGGGCGCAGACGCCGCTCGGCGGCTTCGATCACAGCCTGCCGGATATCGCGCCCTTGCTCCTGCAGTTGATTGGCGAACTCAACAATCAGGATGCCGTGCTTGGTGATCAAACCGACCAACGTAACCAGCCCGATCTGGCTATAGACGTTGAGCGTACCGCCGCTGAGCAGCAGCGCGAGCAGCGCACCCGTCATCGATAGCGGCACGGTGAGCATGATGATGAAGGGATCGCGGAAGCTCTCGAACTGCGCGGCCAGAACCAGATAGATGAAGGCCAGTGCGAGAACAAAAGTAAGCGCCAGCGACGCACTGGAGGTTTTGAACTCGCGCGACTGGCCGGCGTAATCGATGGCGTAGCCGGCCGTCAGCGAGCGGCCGGCGGCTTCCTCCATGAACTTCAGCGCTTCGCCCATGGTGTAGCCGGGCGTCAGATTGGCCGTGATGGTGACGGCACGACGCTGCCCGAAGTGATTGAGCTCGCGCGGACTGACCGTCTCATTAACGGTGACCAGATTGCCGAGCGGGATCATGCTGCCATCCTTGGCACGGACGAAAATATCGCGGATATCCGAGGGGGTTGTGCGGTCGGCATTGTCCACCTGAACGATCACGTCGTACTGCTCGCCATCGCGCTTGAAGCGCGTCACCTGACGACCGCCGAGCATGGTCTCCAGCGTGCGCCCGACAGTTTCGATCTGCACGCCGGTGTCGGAAGATTTATCACGATTGACGGAAACAGAGAGCTCTGGTTTGTTCAGTTTGAGATCGGTATCGACGTTGGTGAAGCCAGGATTTTTAGCCACATCCCCGAGTATCTTACCGGTCATCTGCTGCAACTCCTGATACGAAGCAGAAGTAACCACGACAAAGTTGATCGGTCGCTCGCGCGGGCTTTGTCCAAGCGAGGGCGGCATGATGGGGAACGCCAGGACGCCGGGAATGCCCATGAATTTTGGAAAAAGCTCTTTGACGATGTCACCGGCGCTACGCTTGCGCTGTTTCCAGTCGGTGAGACCGACAAAGGAAATTCCCTGACTGACGGTCGGGTTGCCGCCGACAACAAAATAACGTTCAACGTCCTTCGTATTGCCGTAAATACCTTCCAGTTGCCTGGCGTACTTGTCGGTATAGTCCAGCGTTGCGCCTTCCGGGCCAAGAAATACGCCAAGGATGATGCCGCGATCTTCGATCGGTGCCAGCTCGGATTTCAGCGCCTTGAGCAGGAACACACTGGAAACCGCAACCAGTGCAAAAGCCAGCATGACGATCCAGCGCCGCGCCAGTGAGGCGGTGAGTACGCGCCGGTAGCCCTGCGTCATCCAGTTCAGAAAACCTTCGACGAGCACGTAAGCTTTGCCGTGTTTTTCTTCATGCTTGAGTAGCAGCGAACACATCATCGGCGACAGCGTCAGCGCAACAAAGCCGGAGACCAGCACAGCGCCGGCCAGCGTCAGCGCAAATTCGACAAAGAGCTTGCCGGTCCGCCCGGTCATAAAGGCAACCGGCGCGTAAACCGCAGCCAGCGTAATGGTCATCGCCACCACGGCAAAACCGATTTCCTTAGCCCCCTTGAAGGCGGCCTCGCGCCGGGGCATGCCTTCCTCGATATGGCGGTAGATGTTTTCAAGTACGACAATCGCATCATCGACCACCAGACCGATGGCCAGCACCAGCGCGAGCAGGGTCAGCGTGTTGATCGTGAAGCCAAGCACGAACATCAGCGCAAACGTGCCGATCAGCGAAATGGGAATCGTCACCAGCGGAATCAGCGTTGCGCGGAAGTTACGCAGGAAGAAAAAGATGATCAGTAGAACGAGAACGATCGCTTCGCCGATGGTCGTAAATACCGAGTCGATGGAACGATCAATGAAAATCGATGAGTCGTACGCCACGCTGGCGCGCATTCCCTTGGGCAGCTCGCTGGTCACCTTGGGCAGTTCAGCGCGCAGTGCTTTCGAGAGGTCGAGCGGATTGGCGGTGGCCTGCTTGATAACGCCCAGCGCGACCGCCGGTTTGCCGTTAAAACGCACGGTGCTGCGCTCGGATGCGGCGCCAATTTCAACGCGGCCGAGATCACCGATGCGTACCGGATAACCACTGGCCTGCTTGACGATGATGTCGGCAAACTGCGCCGGTTCGGTCAGATCCGTTCGCGCCACCACCGAAAACTCCCGGCTCTGGCTTTCGATGCGCCCGGCCGGCACCTCAACGTTCTGCCGGCGCAAGGCATCTTCGACGTCCTGCGGCGTCAGGTTCTGAGCCGCAAGACGATCACGGTCGAGCCAGATGCGCATGGCGAACTTGCGCTCGCCGAACACGCGCACATCGGCGGCGCCCGGCAAGGTTTGCAGGCGTGGCTTGACGATGCGGTTAGCCACATCGGTGACTTCAAGCGCGGAATGCACGTCGGATGAAAAAGCGATCCAGATGATCGGATTGGCGTCGGCCTCGACTTTGGCAATGACTGGCTCATCGATGGCGGTCGGCAATTTGTTGCGCACGCGCGAGACGCGATCACGTACATCGGACGCGGCTGAATCAGGGTTGCGTTCGAGCTTGAAGCGCACTGAAATCTGACTGTTTTCCTGCCGGGAAATCGAGGTAATGACGTCCACGCCCTCGATACCGGCGAGCGAATCCTCCAGCGGCTTGGTTATCTGCGATTCAATAATTTCGGCAGACGCGCCGCGATAGACGGTTTCCACCGTAACCACCGGCTCGTCAATTTTCGGGTATTCGCGTACGGGCAGTCGGGTGTAGGAGACGAGGCCGATCAGCATCACGCCCAGCGAGAGTACCGTCGCAAAAACCGGGCGACGGATACACAGGTCGGAGATCTTCATTTAGCTGCGACCGGCGGCGTCACCGGTTTCTCGGGTGCGGGTGCGGGTGCGGGTGCGACGTCAGACAAGGCACGCACCGGCGCCCCGTCGCGCAACTTCATCTGCCCGGCAGTAACGATTTCGTCGCCTGCCTGCAAACCTTCGACGATCTCCACTTGTGCGTTACGCCGCAAGCCGGGCTTTACCACGACACGCATCGCCTTGCCCTCGCTCACACGATAGACATAAGGCGCCTTGGCATCGGGGATCAGCGCCTGCTCGGGAATCAGCAACACATTGCTGCGTTGTTCCAGAATCAGCCGGACGCGTACAAACATACCGGGCCGTAGCTTCGCATCGGCGTTGGACAAATGCGCACGGATCGAAATCGCCCGCCCGTTGGTGTCGATCAGCGGATTGATCGCATCCAGCACCGCCTCAAAGCGCTGGCCGGGTAGCGCATCGCTAGATACTTCAATGACCTGACCCGGCTTGAGCTGGCCAAGATAGGATTCGGGCAGGCGAAAATCGATTTTCAGCGTGCTGATGTCCTCAAGATTGATCAGTTCCTGGCCTTCTTTTACATAGTCGCCA
>JBIJCY010000354.1:0-3374 GCA_044344385.1 Rhodocyclaceae bacterium
GCGGCAAAGGCGGCGAGGCCTAGCGAGGCACTGTCGGTGACCATGTGCCCGGCGTCGCTGAGCAAGGCAAGCGACCCCGACCACCAGCCGGCCAGCGCTTCGACCGCAGCAAAACCCAGCGTCAGAAGCAGCGCCCACACCAGACGCGGGCCGGCGTCGGCGTGATGATGGTGGTCGTGCTGGTGGTCGTGGTGGTCGCTCATGATCGAATCATCGTCTATGCCGCCTCAGTCAGAAAACACCTCCCCCTTTGCCCCGCAGGAAACACCCTTGGGGTGCAAGGGGGAGGCTGGGAGGGGGATGGGGGATAGATGGCCACAACACCCCACCTTTTTCCCCATCCCCACCCTAACCCTCCCCTGCGCAAAGCCCACCCGGAGGGGTGTGAAGGGGAGGGAACTTCTACCGCCGCTGCTGTGCAAAGACCTCAAATTCATCAATCGGCAAAGGCTTGCTGAAGAAATAACCCTGATAGTCATGGCAGCCTGCATTGGCCAGAAAATCCCGTTGCGCGGCGGTCTCGACGCCTTCGGCGATCACAGCCAGCCCCAGACTCCGGGCCAGCGCAATGAGGGTACGGGCGATCACGGCGGCGTTCGGATCAGTCAACACGTCGTGGACAAATGAGCGGTCGATTTTCAGCTGATCGAGCGGCAGACGTTTCAAATAGGAAAGTGAGGAATAACCCGTACCAAAATCATCAAGCGAAAAACTCACGCCTTTCGCCTTCAACGCACTCATTTTGGCAATGACGTCTTCCACGTCGTCCACCAGCAGACTCTCGGTCAGCTCCAGCTTCAATCGTTGCGGGTTGGCGCCGCTCAGTTCGAGCACGGCCAGCACCTGTTCGACAAAATCGGCATGACGGAACTGCCGGGCACTGACATTGACTGCGACAACGAGATGCGCCATCTCCGGCCGCGCCGCCCAGACCACCAGTTGGGCGCAGGCGGTTTCGAGAACCCAATGTCCCAGCGGCAGAATCAAGCCTGTTTCCTCAGCCACGGAGATAAATTCGGCAGGCGATACCAGGCCGCGCTGCGGATGCTGCCAGCGCAGCAGTGCCTCGGCCCCCGTCAAGCGCTCACCGTAGAGCAGCGGTTGGTAGTAGAGGCGGAACTGCGCTTGCTGAATCCCCTCGCGCAAAGCCGTTTCCAGTGCAACACGCGCCGTGACCACGGTCTGCAACTCGGGGTCAAAAAAGCGCAGGGTATTGCGGCCGGCGGACTTGGCTTGATACATGGCCAGATCAGCCCGTTTCAGCGGATCATCGACAGGACCTTGATGATCGGCGAACAGCGTGACGCCGATGCTGGACGTGCTGTGATGTACGTAAGTGGCCAGTTGATAAGGCTGATTAAGCGCAACGAGAATTTTTTCACCGACGGCTTCGGTCTGGTTAGCAGCCTCCTGCGCGTTGTCACTCAGGCCTTCAAGCATCACGACAAATTCGTCGCCACCCTGCCGGGCCACCGTATCCTCCTCACGCACACAGGAGGTCAGGCGCTGCGCGACCTGTTGCAGCAACAGGTCGCCAATATCATGACCAAGGGTGTCGTTGAGTGTTTTGAAATTGTCCAGATCAATAAACAGCAAGGCGCCATATCTAGCGTTGCGTACACTGGTCGCCATCGCGTGTTTCAACCGGTCGAGCAGCAACCTGCGATTGGGCAGGCCGGTCAAGGAGTCATAGAAAGCCAGACTGTTGATCTCGTCTTCGGCGGCCTTGCGCGCGGTAATATTGCGGCCCGTGCCATGGTAGCCGGTGAAACGCCCCGTTTCATCAAACAAGGGGTCACCGCTGATGCTGTACCAGCGCACCTCGCCGTATTCACCGGAAATATCGTATTCCAGATGTCTGAAGGGCAGATGCGCCTCAAGGGTGGCACGATGCGCAGCCCATTGCTCTGGCGTCAGACTGATATCGAGTTCCCAGCGGGTTTTGCCCAGCGACTTGGCAAGCGGCGTAAAGTTGCTGGAAAACGCGCCGGCAAATTCGACAAACCGGAAGTGCTCGTCCTGCTGCCAGAACCAGTCGGACGACATCGCCGACAGCGCCTGGAAGCGTTTGGTATTCTCGGTCAGCGCATTTTCGTGCTGCGCCAATTCCTCATTCGCACGCTCAAGTGCCAGCGTACGTACGGCGACCTTTTCCTCCAGATGGCTGTTCAGGTCGGCAAGGTCGTTTGACGTCTTTATCTGACTGAGGCGCGCCAGACCATTGTCGGCCAGCATGCCGGCGAGTTGCGCATACAGCCGGGTGACGGATTCGACGCGCTCTTTGGGCAGAACCGGCACCCGCGAAATGGCTTCAAGATAGCGTGTTTGATCAAAGCCAAACTGCACCGCCTGCTGGCGAAAGAAATCGAGATCGGGCGGCTCGGTAAGAAATTGCCCGGTAAAGACGTTGGCAAGATGCTGGCCGTCCACGACGATACGCGCGGCTGTATCGACCAGACCATTGTGGCAACGGTAGATGGCATACGGGATACCTTGCGTCATGCTTTCCACCAGCGAGGTATCGCTCTCGATGCAACGACGGCAGGTTTCTGCATTGACTCGATGAAAGCCGGCACAGGCGTCCTGCCAGCCGGCATGGACGATTACCGCGCCGTCGACATCAATGACCGCGTTGGCAATGCCGATGACCTGACTGAAGCTCTCCATGAGCGCTTGCAGCTTGGGTATATCGACGAGATCAGCGTAGCTGATGCGATTTTCGCTGCTCATGGATCGCGCTTTCTGAAATGCGGCTCGCGGCACCGGAGATCAACAGCGACTTCAGGCGGCTCACGTTTCCGGCATTGCTCCCGGCCGCAAGTCGCGAAAAAGGGGAAGGAGCGACAACGCCCTCCCCTTTTTCACCGCAGTCCAGCCTGCAAGGTCAGGCTTAATCCTGCTTCCGCAGATAGGCCAATACCGTCCCGGCTTGTACTTCAGGCGCGTAGGCAAGATGCAGAAGGAGTTGCACCGGGCGCGGCAGCCGGCGGCCCGACTCATAACGTGAACCACCGGATTGCCCGATCGCGACACGGCTCCAGAAATCGGACTGATTCAAGGAAAGCTTTTTCCGGAGAGTGAGCGCATCTGCTCCGGTGGTGAGAAAAAGTTTTGGTGCTTTAGCGGCTTTTGGTTTGGCTTGCATGGCGGCTCTCCTTCTATGACACGGTCAACGGTTATTGAATTGTACTCTCCGGCAAAGAAAAAGTTTATCCGGATTTCTACGTAGGCAAGGGAATCGCATTTAACTTCAAAATCCACCACAGAGGCACAGAGGCACGGAGAGAACACAGAGAAAGCCATTCGTTTTAAAAGGGGTTCTCTGTGAATCCTCTGTGCCTTTGTGTCTCTGTGGTAGGGGTTAAAAGGTTTCT
>JBIJCY010000063.1:0-11844 GCA_044344385.1 Rhodocyclaceae bacterium
CCCTGATTGCCCGGCAAGCGCACGGCAAGCACTGTGGCTATGCCGCCGAGGCAGCACGAGAGCCTCTAGCAGCCCGCTTCTACGACAACACTTTCGTCATTCCGCGCAATGTGCATGCTGTCGAACGCAATCGCTGGCTGGCGGCCGCTGCCTTTGACTACCCGGTTGATTTGCCGCTCGATTATGGCATTGTCTCGCCCGACATCGATCTGCCCTGGCTGACGGCTGGGCGTTACGCCGTATTGCTGACTGCGACCAGCCGTGACGATAAGCTGTGGGACGAAGCAAGCTGGATCGAACTTGGGCGCGCCCTGCTTAACCGTGGTCTGTCCCCGGTTTTGCCATCAGGTAGTGCAGTTGAACGTCTGCGGGTTGATCGCATTGCCGCAGCAGTGGACGGTGCCATCGTGACACCACCCTTGACACTGCGCGAACTGGCCGCGTTGATCGGCCGATCCTCACTGGCAATCGGCGTTGATACCGGCCTCGCGCATCTTGCCGCCGCATTGCGGGTACCGACCATCGCCCTCTATATGACAACCGACCCGGCATTAACCGGTGTGCTCGGCACCGGTTTTTTCCGCAATCTCGGCCAGCCGGGCCACCCGCCAGCGTGCAGCGAAGTTCTGCTCGTTGCTGAACAGGCCTTGCGCTGATGGCACGCCTGCTCTACTCGCTGGCCTTCTATCTTGCGACACCGCTGGTCTGGCTGCGCCTGCTCTGGCGGGCGCGCAAGCAACCCGAGTATTTGCAGCACCTGAGCGAGCGCTACGGCTTTTACCCACGAGCGCCGCAGGGGCCGCTGATCTGGCTGCACGCCGTTTCGGTTGGCGAAACGCGCGCCGCTGCACCGTTGATCGAGGCCTTGCTGCATGCCTACCCGGATCATGCCTTGTTGCTCACGCACATGACGCCGACCGGGCGGGAAACCGGAGCCGAATATGTGACCAAACATTCAAGCCGCCTGTTTCAGGCCTATCTGCCCTACGACCTGCCCGATGCCTGCGGTCGCTTTCTGGGCCATTTCCAACCACGCTTCGGCCTGCTCATGGAAACCGAGCTGTGGCCCAATCTGATCGCTGCCGCCAGGATGCGCAAGATTCCGCTGGCTTTGATCAATGCACGCCTCTCGGCACGTTCGCAGCGTGGTTACGCACGCCTGCGCGGTTTGATTCATCCGGCGCTGGCGGCGCTGAGTGCCGTGGCGGCGCAAACACCGGCCGATGCCGAACGACTGACAAGCCTTGGCGCACGCGCCGTCAAGGTGTGCGGCAATCTGAAGTTCGACGTCACCCTGCCCAGCGAAAAGTTGGCCCTTGGCACTGCCTGGAAAGAATCCCTGAGCGGCCGCCCGGTCTGGCTCGCCGCCAGTACGCGCGAGGGTGAAGAAACGCTGATTCTCGACGCACTGAAAAAAGCGAATATCCCCGGACTGTTGCTGGTGCTGGTTCCGCGCCACCCGCAGCGCTTCGATAAAGTCGCAGCGTTGCTTGATGAACGGGGCCTGAGTTTCTGCCGGCGTAGCGAAGGCGCGATGCCAACGAGCGAAACGCAAATCTGGCTGGGCGACAGCATGGGAGAAATGGCGGCGTATTTCGCAGTGGCCGATCTGGCGCTGATCGGCGGCAGCCTGTTGCCGTTCGGTGGGCAAAATCTGATTGAAGCGGCAGCCTGTGCTTGCCCGGTACTGGTCGGCCCACACAGCTTCAACTTCGCCCAGGCAAGCGAAGACGCCATTGCTTGCGGCGCAGCGTTGCGAATTGCCGATGCCGACGAAGCGGCCTGCACCGCGAAAGAATTACTGGGAAATAAAGAAACGCTGCAATCGATGCGCAATGCCGCCTTGAATTTCAGTCAGGCACATCGCGGCGCGACGGAACGAACCATCGCGCTCATCCTGGAATTTACGGCGCCTCGAACAGCGGATTGATCTGCTCCAGATCGGCTTCACCAAGCGAACCGACCGCAGCTTTCAACTTGAGTTGCGAATACAGCGTATCGAAACGAGCCTTGGCCAGATCACGCTTGGTGACATAAACCTGCTGCTCGGCATTGAGCACGTCGATGTTAATGCGCACACCGACTTCGTAACCCAGCTTGTTTGAATCAAGCGCACTCGTGCTTGAGATCAGCGCCGCCTCCAGCGCCCGCACCTGCGACAGACCGCTCACCACGCCGAGATAAGACTCGCGTGCGCCAAGGGCAGCATTGCGCTTGGCGCTTTCGAGCGCAGCGTCGGCAGCGCTGCGGTTAGCCACTGCCTCACGTGTCTTGGAGTTGACATAGCCGCCCTGAAAGAGCGGAATATTGAGCTGGAAGCCGATATTGCGTGCATTCGTTTCCAGGCTATCTCTACCGGCAAAAGAAAGCGCGGCGTTGTTCCGGCCGTAATTGGCCACCACATCAACCGTTGGGTAGTGCCCGGCACGCGTGCGCTCAACCTCTTTCTCCGCCACTTCAGCCGCCGCCTGCTGTGCCTGAACAGTAAAGCTATCTTTTTCAGCCGCATCGACCCATTTGTCCATACTCGCCGGTTGCGGTGGCGCCAGCACGGCCTGCGGCTTGAGCCGATTAAGGTCGCCGGTATCCTTGCCGACGAGGACGCGCAGCGCGTAACGTTTGACCTCCAGCGTACTTTCCGCGACGATTTCCTGCGCGGTCGCAAGATCAAAACGCGATTGTGCTTCCTGCGAATCGGTAATGGTTACCGTCCCGACCTCGAAGCTCTTCTTGGCCTGCTCAAGCTGCTGCGAAATCGCCGTCTTGTTGGCCTGCACGGCGCGCAGATTTTCCTGCGCATTGAGCACATCAAAATAAGCCTGTGCGACGCGAAGGATCAGGTCTTGAGACGCTTGCGCGAAAACTGCCTCGGCTTGGACGACCTGCAGTTTGGACTGCCCGTACTGCACGAAATTCTGCCAGCGGAACAGTGGCTGCGTCAGTGCAACGTTGTAAGCGTTGGTGTTGTAATTCTTGCCGACGCTCGGCCGCTCGTTCAGGCTATACCTGTTCTCGTTCCACGTCGTATTGGCTGTGCCATCTATTTTCGGCAACAAACCAGACACACCTTGTGGCGCCTTTTCACGACCCGCCTCGGCGGCTGCCCGGGCAGCCGCATACTGCGCATCATTGGCCAGCGCCTCGCGATAGACCTGCAGCAAATCGGCCGCCAGCGCCGGCGTAGCGACAAACAATGCCGTCAGCAACAGAGGGATTTTCTTGATCAGACGCATCAACGGTTTCGCTTTCAATAGTGGCACACGAGGACGACAGACTGCCGCATTTGCTTACTCAAAAATCAGAAAACAAAAGACTCGCGCTGCACGGCATTCGTCAGAGGTGCGACGACAGTCTCAAAAAGGTTGACGGTATTAAAAGACTCTTCACCCGTGCGAGTTACCAGTTGCACGTGCATCATCGGCTCCTCGCCGACAAAGGCCACCAGACGACCGCCAAGCTTGAGTTGCTTGAGGAGCTCTGAAGGCAGCACCGGCATTGAACCTGAGATGACAATCGCGTCGTAAGGCGCCTGTTGCGGCCAACCGCGCGAAGCATCACCGAGCTCAACACTGACGTTGGCCACCCCGGCGTTTTGCAGATTACGTTTGGCGCTCTCGGCCAGCACCGGATCAATTTCCACGGAATAAACATACTCGGCCTTGGCTGCCAGCAAAGCCGCCATATAGCCGCTGCCGGCACCAACCTCAAGCACCGTATCGGTATTCTTGACCGATAGTTCCTGCAGAAGTCGCGCTTCTATTTTCGGCGCCAGCATTGTCTGGCCGTTACCGATCGGCACTTCGATATCAACAAAAGCCAGCTGCGCATAAGCGGCCGGAACAAAATCTTCACGTTTCACAACAGACAGCAAACCGAGCACCTCCGGATCCAGCACCTCCCAGGGGCGGATCTGCTGCTCAATCATGTTGCAACGTGCCTTTTCAATATCCATATTCACCGAAGCCATAACATTCCCCGTCACAAATTTAATATTAGCACAAACTAATATACGTGCCCAATCAACGGGCAATTATACCTTAGCCATCTACCCCAAAGCACCCGCCAGCTTCATGCCGGGCTTTGCTTCGGGTTTCACTTTATACCAGGCTGCGTAGAGCGCCGGCAGGAAGAACACCGTGAGCAGGGTCGCAACGATCAGCCCGCCCATAATCGCCACCGCCATCGGCCCCCAGAAGACGCTGCGCGTCAGCGGAATCATCGCCAGCATAGCCGCTGCGGCGGTCAGCATGATTGGACGGAAACGCCGCACAGTCGAACCGACGATCGCCTCCCAGGTTGGCTTGCCGGCCTTTTCGTCCTGCTCGATCTGGTCAACGAGAATCACCGAGTTGCGCATGATCATTCCGGACAACGCAATGACGCCGAGATTGGCGACAAAACCGAAAGGCACCTGGAACACGAGCAGCGCAATCGCCACGCCGATAAGGCCGAGCGGTGCGGTAAGCAGCACCAGAATCGTCCGGCCAATGCTTTGCAGCTGGATCATCAGCAGGGTAATCACACCGGCCAGCATCAGTGGCATGACCGCCTTGATCGAGTCTTCACCTTTGGCCGACTCTTCGGTCGCGCCACCAACCTCGATGCGGAAGCCGGGCGGTATTTTCTCGCGCGAAGCGCTCAGTTGCGCATCGATCTGCGCCGAAACAACCGGCGCTTGCGTGTTATCGCGAATGTCTGCGCGTACGGTTACCGTGGGCAGGCGATTACGCCGGCCGACCAGGCCTTCCTCTAACTCGTAGCTGATCTTCGCCACTTGCGCCAACGGCACATAACGCCCGCTGGCGGTGTGTATATTGATATCCGCCAGCGCCGAAAGACGGCTTCTTTCATCACCCGTGGCACGCGCCACGACGTCGATCAGCTGATCGCCTTCGCGCATTTGCGTAACGTTCATTCCGGTCAGCATCGAATTGAGAAAACTCGACAGCTCCTGCGAACTGATGCCGAGTGCCCGCGCTCTATCCTGGTCAATTTCGAGGCGAATCGACTTGCTCATCTCGTTCCAGTCGAAGTTAACGTCCTTCACGTGAGGATTGGCGCGCATCACCGTCGCAACATTTTCTGCGACTCGACGCAATTCTCCGATATTTTCTCCGGCAACCCGAAACTGAACAGGAAAGCCAACCGGCGGGCCGTTCTCCAAGCGCAACACGCGCGCGCGCAAGCCACTCCACTCGCCATTTTCGTCGGCAAAACGTTGTTCCAGCCGCTGCTTGAGATCCTCGCGCGCCTTGATGTCATGCGTCGTTACAACGAACTGGGCGAAATTATCATTGAACAGCTGCTGATCAAGCGGCAGATAAAAACGCGGACTGCCGTTGCCGATGTAGCTGGCGAAATACTTCACCGATTGTTTCATTTCCGGCTCGCCAAGCAGCAGTTGCTCAACCTTCTTCGCTTGCGTTTCGGTCGCTTTGAGCGAAGCGCCTTGCGGCAACCACAGATCAATCAGCAGTTCCGGGCGGCTGGAAGCCGGGAAGAACTGCTTCTGCACGCCTACGTTCAGCGCCACCAGCGACAGTACGAAAGCCGCCAGCGTGGCGCCGATCACCAGCCAGCGCCGACGCACGCACCATTCGATGCTGGCCCGCACCCGCCGGTAAAACGGAGTGTTGTAGATGTCGTCACCATGCTGTTGCGCCTTGGCGAGCAGTTTCTTCGGGTCAAGAATTTTGTAGCCAAGGAAAGGGGTAAACACCACCGCCACCACCCAGGACACCAGCAGGGCAATACTGACCACCGCAAAAATCGAGAAGGTATATTCACCGGCGCCAGACTTGGCGAAACCAACCGGCGTAAAGCCGGCAACTGTAATCAACGTACCCGTGAGCATCGGAAAAGCCGTCGAGGTATAGGCAAAAGTTGCTGCGCGAAAGCTGTCCCAGCCTTGCTCCATTTTTACGACCATCATCTCGACCGCAATAATTGCGTCATCAACCAGCAAGCCGAGCGAGATGACCAGCGCACCAAGCGAGATGCGTTGCAGATCAATGCCAAAAACCGCCATCAGCAGGAAGGTAATCGCCAGCACCAGCGGGATCGACAAAGCGACCACGGTGCCCGTGCGCAAGCCGAGGCTTAGAAAGGAAACCGCCAGAACGATCACGACTGCTTCTGCCAGCGACGACATGAACAAGGTGATCGACTGGCGCACAATCTCGGGTTGGTCGGCAACAACATGGATATCAATGCCTTGCGGCAAATCCTTTTGCAGACGTGCCACCTCGCCGCTCAAACGTTCGCCGAGCTTGATCACGTCACCGCCCTTGTTCATGGCAATGGCGATACCGATCGCATTCTGGCCTTGAACACGCATGCGCGGTGCCGGGGGTTCGGCAAAACCTCGTTTCACCGTGGCAATATCGCCCAGACGGAACAGTCGCCCGCCGGCCTGAATGCCGATCGCGCGAATGTTCTCAAGCGAGCTGAAATCTCCCGATACACGAATCCGCACACGATCGGTCGCTGTTTCAAAAAAACCCGCCGGCGTCATGGCGTTCTGCTTCTGCAACGCATCCATGATTGCCAGCGGGTTGAGACCCAGCGTAGCCAGCTTGGCGTGCGAAACCTCGATAAAAACCTTCTCGTCCTGCACACCGATCAGCTCGATCTTTTTTACATCAGCCACACGTCGCAACTCACGTGCGATGCGATCAGCTTCCTGGCGCAGTGCGGCAAGATCAAAGCCGTCACCGGTCAGCGCAAAAATATTGATGAAGGTATCGCCAAACTCGTCGTTGATGAACGGCCCTTGCACGCCTGCCGGCAAGGTGTGCTTGATGTCCCCAATCTTCTTGCGCACTTGGTACCAGGCTTCCGGCACCTCTTTCTTCGGGGTGTAGTCCTTGACGAGGACAAAGACCAGAGACTCCCCGGGTTTCGAGTTTGAGCGAACCACATCAACCCACGGCGCTTCCTGCAGTTTCTTTTCGATGCGCTCGGTGACCAGCAACTCGACTTCGCGCGCGGTGGCGCCCGGCCACAAGGTTCGCACAACCATTGCCTTGAAGGTAAAGTCGGGATCTTCGGCACGGCCAAGCTTGAAGTAGGAAAGCACGCCGCCCAGCATCAGAACGATGATCAGGTAAGCGACCATCGAGCGGTGACGCAGCGCCCACTCGGAAAGATTGAGATGCGTCATTTTCCAGATGCTGGCACAGAATCAACTTTTAGCTGAACTTCAGCGCTTTTAGTGGTGCTTTCGGCGATTTTTATCTTTTCGCCGGCAGTCAGTTTATGCACGCCAGCAATGACGATCCGCTCGCCCGCCCTGACCTCCGATGTATTTGCCAGGACTGCCAGTGAATCGCCGTAGGCAGCCACCTCAACGGGGCGCAAAGCCACCGTTTGATCAGCATTGACCACCCATAGCGCAGGCTTGCCAGCCTCCTGAAAAATTGCAGCAAGCGGCACGGTCAGGCGGTTATCCATCCCGGAACGGAGAAAGCGGACATTGGCCGTCATGCCGAGCAGCACTCTGGCGTCGGGGTCGATGATCGCAACACGCGCCGCAAACGTTCGCGTTGTCGGATCGGCCACCGGCGACAACTCGCGCAGCACCGCCTTGTATTTCGCGCTGCCATCCGTCCATAAACTAACCTCGGCATCCTTCAGCGCACGCACTTCGGGCATACGCACTTCGGGAATCGAAATAGCCACCTCAAGCGCATCGGCGCGCGCCACCCGGAATACCGTTTGCCCGGCGGTCACGACTTGCCCGACCTCGGCCGAAACCAACCCGACCACACCAGCCTGATCCGCCCTGAGCACCGAATAGGCGCTCTGATTTCGTGCCAGACTGGCTTGCACCTGCATCGCCTTCAGCGTCGCTTCCTTGCCGTCGAGCGCTGCTTCGCTGACAAAATTCTGCTTACGCAACTGTCGATAGCGCTTGGCTTCAGCGTCAGCAAGCGCTAACTGCGCGTCGGCAGAGGCGGCCGACAGGGCCGTATCGACAGGATCAAGTTTGGCCAGCACATCGCCCGGCTTGACCACCGCACCGGCATCGACCAGCCGCGCCGAGATTTTCCCGGAAATACGAAACCCAAGTTGGGTCTCATAGCGCGAACGCACCTCACCGGAGTAAGTGACCACCTCACCTCCCGCCACATCGCCGAGCACGCGCGTCAGCACCGGGCGCAAGGGCTCAGGCTTGGGCGCCTCCTTGCTACAAGCCGCCAACGCAACCAAAGCAGGCAAAACCATAGCAAAGCCGATGCTTCGTTGTGTGCGGCCAAAGTTCATCACGCCCGCCCTCCCGGGCTATCGCACCCTGCGGCACTCAATCCATGCACCAGGAGATTGAAATGCGTTTCAAGATAAGTCTGCGGATCACTCTGCTGCTTGCAAAAACCGAGCGAGAAGCGCCAGATCACCAGCATCAGCAGTGGCGCGATAATTACATCGATCGCCGTTTCCACATCAAGCCGACGAAACTCGCCGCGTTCAATACCACGCTCCAGTGCGGAGCGCAGCAACGCGCGACTACGTACGATCACCTTGTCGTGGTAGTACTGAGCCACTTCGGGAAAATTGCGCGACTCGGAAATAATCAATTTCGGCACACCGGCCAGACGCGTAGCGCCAATTTCCTGCCACCAGCCAAAGAGAAGATGCCGGAGAAGTTCGACCGCCGACCCGTCGAAAACCGCAACGCGCTGCTCGGCAGCCGCCAGTGCCGGCACAATACCTTCCTCGATAACCGCCTTGAACAGCGCTTCCTTGCTGTCAAAGTAAAGATAGAGCGTCCCTTTGGAAACCCCCGCACGCGCCGCGACATCATCAAGCCGCGTTGCGGAAAATCCTTTTTCGACAAACAGATCAAGCGCCGCCGAAGTCAATTCGGACGGGCGGGCATCCTTGCGGCGCCGGCGCGCCTTCGTGGCATCAACAGGCAATTCGGCAACAGAGGAAGCGGCAATAATATTCATAAGATCGAGATAATGACTGACTGGTCAGTAATATAGCGGGCAAAAAAAGGGAAGTCAATCGACCCCCCGAATATTTTGAAAAAAATCACCCCCGGCGCACACTCACCGTCGAACGCCAAAGGGCGACCCGTGTTGCCGTGTCGATGTAGCCAAGGATGACGCCGCCGGTCGCCAACAGGATCACGCCATCGTCTTCGATACGCATCTCGGCAACGTCCCGCGCGTCAAGCGGGATGCGCTTCAGTTGTTGCAGACTTTGTGCGTCATGCAGATAAATGCCATCGTTACCGAGCACCCAGAGATGTCCACGTGCCGCATCAAGCTTGATATCGCGCACCGATGACCTTTCGAAAGAGCGGGTCTGCGCGACAAGAACCGGCGCACCATTGCCCAGATGAAAGGCGCGCACGCCGCCGATTCGCTCGTCGGCAATATAGACCAGATGCTTCTCCGTCCACTCAAGCACGATCTGACGAGGAGCGGCATGCTCAGCTGGCAGGTAGGTGGCGAGCAAAGGGAGCAGAAAAGCTGCGAAAAACAATACAGCGGCTGAGGCTGGCACGAGCCGCTGGCGGGCGCGGTATCCGGACATGGCGTTCTCCAAAAAACAATTGACCGAGACCAGACAATAACGGACACTTTTCAAACACCACAGATACACCTTGCCAATAACTTGCGCACACCGTACCGGCCCAAACGCCAATACAGTCTGCGCTATAAAAAAACACCGGGAAAACTTATGCTGCTCAGCCTGAATAGCCAATCGCCGATGCCGCTGGTCGATCAGATCGTCGGCAACCTCCAAAGCCAGATCGATGACCGGCTGCTGCGCCCCGGCATGCGCCTGCCGCCGATTCGCGGTTTCGCCGAACAGAATGCGGTTAGCCGCTTCACGGTGGTGGAGGCGTATGACCGGCTGGTCGCCCTCGGCTACCTGCAATCGCGCCGTGGCTCCGGGTTTTATGTCGCAACAAGGCAAGCGGTGCCGCATTGCGAACAACGCAGCGGCGAGGTCATGCGCGCCTTCGACAACGCCGGCGTTCTGCACCAGAGTCTTGAAGACGCGCCCGAGCGACTGAAGGTCGGCGCCGGCTGGCTGCCGCCCGAATGGATGGATGAGGAAGGCGTACGGCGTAACCTCCGAACACTGGCACGACGCGCCGACACCAAGGTCACCAGCTACGGCACACCGCTTGGCTACCGGCCGTTACGCGACCAGATCCAGATCAAGCTCGGCGAACTGGGCGTTGCCGCCCGCCCGGGGCAGATCCTTCTGACGCATGGCGCAACACAGGCGCTCGACATCATCGCCCGCTATCTGCTGAAGGCTGGCGACTGTGTTTTTGTCGACGATCCGGGCTACTGGAACCTGTTCGCCAACCTGCGCCTCTACGGCGTCAGCCTGATCGGCGTACCGCGCACCCAGGACGGCCCCGATCCGGTGGCGCTCGAAGCACTGCTCGCCGAGCATCGTCCGAAAGCCTTCTTTACGCACTCGGTACTGCACAACCCGACCTCAAGCAACCTCTCGCCAGCCACCGCTTTCCGCGTGCTGCAACTGGCCGAAACGCACGATTTTCTGATTATCGAAGATGACGTCTATGGCGATTTTCATCCGGGACCCGCGACACGTCTGGCGCAACTCGACCAGTTGCGTCGCGTCATCTACGTCGGCAGCTTCTCGAAAACGCTGTCGGCCAATCTGCGCGTCGGTTTTCTCGCCTGCCATCCGGATCTGGCTGCCAGCCTGACCGATGTAAAAATCGTCAGTTGCTTCTCAACTTCGGAGTTTTCCGAACGGCTGGTCTATCTGATGCTGACCGAAGGGCATTACCGGAAGCTGATCGACCGCGTGCAAGGTCGCCTTGCCGAAGCAACCAACCTTACCGTCAGAATGCTTGAGCGCTCTGGGCTGTCAATGGCCGCCGAATCGAAGGGTGGCATATTTGTCTGGGCTGAAGCGCCGGGAACCAACGACTCGGCGCGTCTTGCCAGCGAAGCCGCGCAGGCCGGCATCATGCTCGCACCAGGCAACATCTTCCGGCCGCAGATGCAGCCCTCGCCATGGTTGCGTTTCAACGTCGCCTATTCGCTCGACCCCCGGCTGGAGCGCTTTCTCGGCGAAGCGATCGGTCGCTGACGAGAATCAACTTAAAAAACCTCACCGCAAAGGCGCGAAGGCGCAAAGCTCGCAAAGAAACAGAGGATGTACGATTTTTTGCCTTCCACCCATTGAGAGAGGCATATCAATACTGGAAAGAAATAGTAATTATTTGCTTTTCTCTGCGAAACTTTGCGCTCTTTGCGCCTTTGCGGTGAACAACCGAGCTTCTCAGAATCAGCGATTAATCAGTACGACTCCTTGATCATGCGACCAAAGCCCGGCTGTACGGGCCGGGCGTTATTTTTGTACAGACGCCCGAAAACCGCCATCTGCTCGGCCGATATCTGTTGCGGCTGCTTGAGCACCAGCCAAAGCACGCCTTCGGAACAGGGCGGCGTGGTACGCGACCCCATGTAGGTGTAGTAGTCGCGACTCTCCGGCAACAGGTAGCCAGAATCGAGCATCGTCGCGGGCGGCGCCACTTCGTCACTCCTCTCCAACGGCAGGTTATTCCACACCTTCTGGATCACCGGATTGTCCTCTCCCGCCTCAAGCAGCAAAGCGACAATAGCCAGCTTGCCTTCCGCGGACTGGTGAACAAGGTGCGCACTCATGTCGTATGACTTGCCGTTAACCACTTCGCCAGACGGCCGATGAAAGTGGAACTCGACCAGTCGATAGGCTTTGCCAAGTAGCGTGATGCCCCCCCCGGCAGCAACGGATACCTGAACCGTTTGCCCGTTATCGACAACGCGGAACAGCGAAGGCCGATAGGCGAACTGAATCGGT
>JBIJCY010000355.1:0-3367 GCA_044344385.1 Rhodocyclaceae bacterium
CATCGAGACTTGCGTCCACGTTGGCCGGCCGTGGTTGCACTGGTCGGCGCGTTCGGTTTCTTCCATCTGGCGCAGCAGGGCGTTCATTTCCGGAATCGATAACAGGCGACGGGCGCGCACTGCGCCGTGGCAGGCCATGGTGGCGAGCAGCTCGTTGCGGCGTGCGGCCATCAGTTGCGTGATGCCGTGTTCGCGCAGTTCGCCGAGCAATGCGCGGGCCAGCGAAGCGGGGTCGGCGGCCTGCAGCAGTGCCGGCACGCCGCGCACGGCGAGTTGTAACGGGCCCATCGGTGCGATGTCAAAGCCGAGTTCGTGCAGTGCTTCGGCGTGCTCTTCAGCGGCAGCGACATCGAGTGCTTCGGCGCTGAATACAGCGGGGATGAGCAGTGCCTGCGTTGAAACCTGACGCCCGTCGAGCGCGGTCTTCAGTTTTTCGTAGAGGATGCGTTCGTGCGCCGCATGCATGTCGACGACGATCATTCCTTCTGCGTTCTGCGCGAGGATGTAGACGCCGTGCAGCTGCGCGAGCGCATAGCCAAGCGGCGGCGCTTCGCCGTGCGTCGGGGCAGGTGGCATGCCGGCGGGGGCGCTGCGTTCCGACTGCGCCGATTGGGCAAAGGCAAGGTAGGACGCGACCGCCGGCTCGCTGACGCGCAGTGATTCCTGGCGCGGCGCCCAGTTGCCGAAGGACGGTCGTGACGCACTGGCAAACGTCTGTTGCGTCGGAGCTGAGGGCGCAAAGGCCGTATTGTCTGCGTTGGCGTTTGGCATGCCCTGCTCGCTGGAAAGTGAGCTGGAAAGTGTGCGCTGTACCGCGTGAAAGACGAACTGATGCACGGCGCGTCCGTCGCGAAAACGCACCTCGGTTTTCGCCGGATGAACATTGACGTCGACCGTTGATGGATCGATTTCGAGGAAGACGCAATAAGCCGGGAAGCGACTGCCGTGCAGCATGTCCTGGTAGGCCTCGCGCAGCGCGTGGCTGAGCAGCTTGTCGCGTACGAAGCGGCCATTGACGTAGCAATACTGGGCGTCGCTGCGCGCGCGCGAATGGGCGGGCAGGGCGCACTGGCCGAAAACGCGGATGCCGGGCCCGATGCCGGTGTCGACGGTGCGTGACTCGGCGAGAAAGTCGTCGCCGAGAATGGCGCCGGCGCGGCCGCGCGCATCGCTTTTTGCCAGATGCAGACTGACCCGGCCGTTGTGACTTAAGGTAAAAGCGACCGCCGGATGCGCCAGCGCGACGCGTTTGACGGCTTCGGCGCAGTGCGCGAATTCGGTGCCTTCGGACTTGAGGAATTTACGCCGGGCCGGAGTGTTGTAGTAAAGATCGCGCATCTCGACGACGGTGCCGGCGAGTAGCGCGGCGGGTTCCGGTGTGGCCCCGGTTTCGGCATTCAAGCGCCAGGCGTGTGGCGAGTCTACGTAAGCGCCTTGCTGCCGGCTGGTCAGCGTCACCCGCGCAACAGACGCCACCGAAGCCAGCGCTTCGCCGCGAAAGCCAAGCGTGGCAACACGTTCGAGGTCGTCAAGCGAGGCGATTTTCGAGGTGGCATGGCGGGTGAGGGCCAGTACGAGTTCGTCTTTGGCGATGCCGCAGCCGTCATCGGTGACGCGGATCAGCTTGACGCCGCCTTCCTCAAGCTGGATGTTGATTATCGTACTGCCGGCGTCGAGGGCGTTTTCAAGGAGTTCCTTGAGTACCGAGGACGGGCGCTCAACCACCTCGCCAGCCGCGATCTGGCTGATCAGCAGGTCGGGCAGGAGGTGGATGGCGCGTGGATTGGCAGGCGTTTCGAGCATCGGGCAATTATACCGGTGCGGCTTCCGGTAGAATCGCTACCTTTGCCACCTGCCGGGCAATTGCATTGGTTTCAAAACCCAACGCAGAGGCGCAGAGACGCAGAGGAAATGCAGAGAAAAGCAAAATTCAGGTAAGAATTTGACTTTCTCTGCGTCATCTCTGCGCCCTCTGCGCCTCTGCGGTAGATTTAAGGTTTTCAAATGCGATTGCCTTAGCCATTTGCCCATTTGGCCACCCATGGAATATCTAGCCAGCTTCATCGATATCATCCTGCATCTCGACAAGCACTTGACTGTGCTGGTGCAGCAGTACGGAACCTGGGTTTACGCGATCCTGTTCGTCATCATCTTCAGCGAAACGGGTTTTGTCGTAACACCCTTCCTGCCCGGCGATTCGCTGCTTTTTGTCGCCGGCGCCGTTGCGGCACTGGGCGGCATGGATATCGGCATCCTGTTTGCCGTGCTGACCAGCGCGGCCATACTCGGGAATATGCTCAATTACCAGATCGGCCGGTTTTTCGGCCCCAAGGTTTTTCAGTGGGAGAATTCGCGCTTCTTCAACAAGGCCGCACTTCAAAAGACGCATGTCTTTTATGAGACGCACGGCGGCAAGACGCTGATCATTTCGCGTTTTCTGCCGTTGTTTCGCACCTTTGCCCCGTTCGTTGCCGGCATTGGCGCGATGAGTTACCCGCGTTTCTCAATGTTCAATGTGGCGGGTGCCGTTGGCTGGGTCGGCTCGCTGACAGTCGCCGGTTACTGGTTCGGTAATCTTCCCTGGATTCAAAAAAACCTGACACTGGTCATCGTTGCAATCATCGTGATTTCGCTGGTCCCGTTGTTCATCGGTTGGTTGCAGCACCGCAAGCGCCCGTGAGCTAGCATTCAGCATGGCCTCCAACCGCATTGCCGTTTTATCCCTCGCCCTGGCAGCATTGCTGCCAAGCGCCTGTTCTACGGGGGTGGGGCCGCACGGGCAAAAAACGGATCATTTTGATCCGCGCTTTCTTGCCAAGTCTGACATCGACCGCGTCGTCGATACCAACCGCGCCGAGATCATGGCCAGTCTGCGGCGCGTTGCCGACAAACTCTATAAACGCAATCCGAAAGAATGGAAAAAATCCGGCCAGCCGGGCATTGATGCGGCACTAAAGCGGTTATTTTCCGGACGGGTCGATTTTCCGGAACTGGACGGGAAGCGCGAAGGTGCGGCCGTACTCCTCGCCTTCAACGCAAGCTATCAGGGTGACCGCGTTCTGGCGGTGATGGCCGGCTTGCTCGGTATGACTTATGCCGCGTTCGAAAACAAGGACGATTTTTACATGCTGGACAGTCTGGACGAGCAGAAGCTCTACAACTGTGCGCGCAACATCGAGATCGCCATCTGGAAACTCTCTTCCTCAAAAATGCTCAACAGCGATGGCGTCAATGAGCTTGTCCTGCTTTCCAATGAGATTGATCCGAATGCCCCTAATTTGAGTTTTGAGCGTGAGTTCGGACGGGTTATCGGTTTGCTCGATTTTCTTTCAAGAGTCGTCGCTGTCAAGCAAGGGCGTACCATCAC
>JBIJCY010000356.1:0-3364 GCA_044344385.1 Rhodocyclaceae bacterium
GCGAGAGTGCTGCGACGAAGCGGGTTAGCGCAACGTCGTCGGCGTTGCACAAGGTGCCGAGCCGGTGTTCGGAAAGCCAGCCGGCAAAGCGCAGAAGATCGCTGCGGTAGCTGGCCAGCGAGGCTTTGGCGAGGCCGTCTTCAAGCCAAAGCGTATCGCAGAAAGTATCTATTTCCGCGAGATCAGCGGCGCCGGGCTGAATGCTTTCAGGGGCTTTCATGCGCCAACAACCAGCGCTTCACGTCGAGCAGAAAGCCGCCACCATGCCGTGCAAAACCGCCCAGACCGCCACCCGTGGCGATCACCCGGTGACACGGGACGACGAGCGGGAAGGGGTTGGCGCCGCACGCCTGGCCGACGGCGCGCGGCGCGTTGTGCAGTGCTTTGGCGACTTCGCCATAGGTGCGCGTCTGACGGTTCGGGATGGCCGCGATCTGTGCCCAGACACGGCGTTGAAAAGCGGTCCCCGAGGGCCGTAGCGGCAAGCCAAAAACAAAATCCGCATTGGCCAGCCAGGCGCGCAATTGGCGCGACGCTTCGGCGGCAAGCGGGTTCGTTGGAGCAAGTTCCTTGCAGGGTTCGAGAAATTCGATCTGGTGAATTTCCATGTCATCGCAACGCACCCCGAGGCAAAACATCGGCGCTGCAATGATCGCCTGATAATTCTGTTCGGGGTGCTTGTTCATGATGGAATCTCAGGATGCCTTGCCGAGCAGGCCGTTTTTGATGTCGTCCTGTACCGGGTCCTTGCCAAGCCAGACTCTGAGTAGTGCCGTGTAGAAATCTTCACCGGCAATTTCTTTGCCTTTGGCCTGGCCGTTGACGCTCAGTTGCGTGCCTTTTTCGGGAATCCAGTCGAACTGGATGGTCGAACCGGCCACCACCTCGCCGAGAGCAATGATCGTATCCGACCACTGTTTCAGGCGGTCTTTGACGGCGGCCATTTCAGCCGCCGTGCTGTTGTCAGCCATGGCGCCAGCCACGGCATTGGCAAAAGTATCCCCGGAGACGTCTTTGGTCAGCTTGATGAGCACCCGTTTCGCGCCTTTTTCGGCAAGAGCCGCATTGGCATCTCCTGTCTTCACCGGCAGGTAGAGCGCCATTACGTAACGCTTGCCGAACTTCCGGCGGACGCCTGTGCCGTTGATGACCAATTCGCTGGTGCCGACCGTGGTCTTGTCGTCAAATTTGACGCCTTCGACTTCGACAGCCTGGGCGATGTTCAGTGTAAGCGCGGCTGCCGCCGCCAAAATCAGGTGTTTCATGGAGTCTCCTTTGGTATTGATTGATTTTTATGTTTGCGGGCAGGGGTGAAGCATCGTTCGACCGGCGCCCGCGCTCCGGTCAAGCGAGTGTTGGTGAAAAAACTAACCGCGGACCTGCCCGTTGCCGAGCACGATCCATTTCTGGCTGGTCAGCCCTTCGAGGCCGACCGGGCCGCGTGCGTGGATCTTGTCGGTCGAGATGCCGATCTCGGCGCCCAGGCCATACTCGAAACCGTCGGCAAAGCGCGTCGAGGCATTGACCATGACTGAAGCCGAGTCAACTTCACGCAGGAAGCGCATCGCTTTCGTGTAATTCTCGCTGACGATTGATTCCGTGTGATGCGAACCGTAGCGATTGATGTGCTCAATCGCCTCATCCAGCCCGGCAACAACTTTCACTGAAATGATCGCTGCCAGAAACTCGGTGGCGTAGTCTTCTTCGGTGGCGGCCTTAACATTTTTGACCAGCGCTTGTGTTTCGGCACAGCCGCGAATTTCGACGCCTTTCTCGCTGAGCATGGCGGCGATGGGCGGCAGCAGGCGTGCCGCGACCGAATGCGCAACGAGCAGCGACTCGGTGGTGTTGCACGTGCCGTAACGCTGCGTCTTCGAGTTTTCGACAATCCTTAATGCCTTTTCGGCATCAGCTTCGTCGTCAATATAGACGTGGCAGTTGCCGTCCAGATGCTGGATCATCGGCACGCGCGATTCGGCGAGCAGGCGCGCGATCAAGCCCTTGCCGCCGCGCGGCACGATCACATCGACGTACTCGCGCATGGTGATCAGCTGGCCGACAGCAGCACGGTCGGTCGTGTCAATGACTTGCACGGCGTTAGCCGGCAGGCCGGCGCTGGCCAGCCCCTCCTGTACCAGCGCAGCAATCGCGCGGTTGCTGCGAATAGCTTCAGAGCCGCCGCGCAGAATTGCCGCGTTGCCCGATTTCAGGCACAGGGCAGCCGCGTCGGCCGTAACGTTCGGGCGGGCTTCATAAATGATGCCGATGACGCCGAGCGGGACGCGCATCTTGCCCACCTGAATGCCGCTCGGGCGGAATTTCAGGTCGCTGATCTCGCCCACCGGATCAGCCAGCGCGGCGACTTGTTCGACGCCTTCTGCTATCGCGCTGACGCCCTTTTCGGTCAGCGTCAGCCGGTCGAGCATGGCCGCTTCGAGGCCCGCCGCGCGGGCAGCAGCCAGATCCTCCTGATTGGCGGCGACCAGTGCCGCCGATTCGCGCCGGATGGCTGCGGCAATGGCGCGCAGGGCACTGTTCTTGGCGTTGGTATCGGCACGGGCAATGGCGCGCGAGGCTTCGCGCGCCTGTTTGCCGACGGTCTGCATGTATTGCTCAATGTCCATCATCGACCTGCATTTCGGTTCAAACCTTGATTATAGCCACCGGCCATACAAAAACCCCAATGGAACCATTGGAAAGGAATACACTCTGACCGCTATCGCATCCACTCCTCTGCCGATCATGAAACCAAAACTAATTTTGCCCGCTGAAGTAAAGGTTTGTGCAACCTGTAGTTACTGGGACGGTGAACGAAAGGTTGATACCGAGCTACGACTTGTTGTCGTGGAAGAGGGGTGTGAAGGGGAATGTCTGGTGCAGGAGAAGTCCTGTAGCGGACTCAACGACGAAGGCGAGACGCGGAGCGACTGCCTGTGGGAGCACTTGGCACCGGACGAGTCAGACGGGTCGGTCGAGTCGGAAAAACGGGTCGATCCAGCCAAGTAATACCGGCTTCACGCGCATCAGGTAGCTGCGATGCGCAGTCCAAGCCGAAGAAACTCGTTCCAGACGTCGCCCGTTCCCAGCCCCTTGATGATCCGGTCAATCTGCGCCGCGTGTGCCAGCGCAGCATTCGCCCGGTTGGCGTCGATGCGCTGCAGGGCGCGTTTGATCAGAGACTGTCGCGGGCCCCAGACATTTGCATCTTTCAACAGCCCGTCCAGCGGCTGGCCATCACGTAGCCCGGTCTTGATCCGTGCCAGCGCACGTACTTCCTCGGTCATCGCCCAGAGCACCAGCGGCGGTGCTTCGCCTTCCTGATGCAGGCCGTCAATCGTTCGCGTCAGCCGCGCCACATCGCCGG
>JBIJCY010000064.1:0-11809 GCA_044344385.1 Rhodocyclaceae bacterium
TCGTGATTCGGCGGGCGACATTGCGCCCGAAGTGCTGGCCATTCTGAAGAACAAGAACCCGGCAGAAAAGTTTGCCCAGTTGCGTGCCAGTGAGCATCCGCAGGCGCAATTTCTGTGGGCGATCTTCCGCGACATTTTCCATTACGTGGCGTTCCACCTCGGCGATATTGCCGACAACGCACGTGATGTCGACTTCGCCATGCGCTGGGGTTTCGGCTGGTCGCAAGGCCCGTTTGAATCGTGGCAGGCAGCCGGCTGGAAGGCGATTGCCGAAGCCGTCAAGGCCGACATCGATGCCGGCAAGGCAATGAGTAAGGCGCCGCTGCCGGCCTGGGTTTTCGCCAGCGAAGGTGTGCATGCGGCAGAAGGTTCGTACTCGGCATCCGACAACAGCTTCAAGCCGCGTTCGACGCTGCCCGTTTATCAGCGCCAGATATTTCCCGAGCGCGTGCTTGGTGAGAAGCAGGTGCAAGGCGAGACGCTTTGGGAGAACGACGGTGTGCGCTTGTGGACGTTGCCGCAGGTCGACAGTGAAATTGCCATCGTCAGCGTCAAGTCGAAGAACCATACTCTTGGCCGCGACGTCATCGTTGGGCTGCAGGAAGCCGTGGCGCGTGCAGAGGCGGATTGCAAAGGTCTCGTTCTATGGCACGAGGCGCCTTTTGCCCTCGGTGCCAATTTGAAGGAAGTTGCCGAAGCGATCGGTGCTGGTCAGTTTGATCTGCTCGAGAAATACGTCGGTGAATTCCAGAACACCGCGATGTCGCTCAAGTACGCCAAGGTGCCCGTCGTTGCTGCCGTGCAGGGCATGGCGCTGGGCGGTGGTTGCGAATTCCTGATGCATTGCGCCAAACGCGTCGTTGCGCTGGAAAGTTATATAGGGCTGGTCGAGGCCGGTGTTGGTCTTTTACCGGCCGGTGGTGGTTGCAAGGAGTTCGCCATCCGTGCCTGGGAGAGTGCCGCCAAAACGGGTGGCAACGATCCCTACGAGTTCATTCAGCCGGTGTTCATGACCATCGCCATGGCCAACGTTTCGAAGAGTGGCGCGCAGGCGAAGGAGCTTGGCTTCGTTCAGGATTCGGACAAGATCGTCTTCAACGCCAACGAGTTGCTCTACGTCGCCATTCGTGAAGCACGAGCGCTGAGTGAGGCCGGCTACTACCCCAAGCTGTCGCCGCGCAATATCAAGGTGGCGGGGCGTACCGGCATTGCCAACTGCGAAATGATGCTCGCCAACATGAAAGAGGGCGGCATGATTTCGGCGCACGACTACACAGTGGCCAAGGCTGCGGCCACCGCACTGTGTGGCGGCAATGTCGAAACCGGCTCGCTGGTCGATGAGGCGTGGTTGCTCACCGTCGAGCGCAAGCTCTTCGTCGAGCTGCTGAAGACCGAAAAAACCCAGCAACGTATCCAGCACACGCTGGAAACCGGCAAGCCGCTGCGTAACTAAGCGAGCAAGGAGAACACTATGAGCAAACAGATTCAGGACGCTTACATCGTCGCCGCGACGCGCTTGCCGGTGGCCAAGCGCAAGGGCATGTTCGGGCATATTCGTCCGGACGACATGCTGGCTCACGCCATCAAGTCGGTCATGGCACAGGCGCCGGGGCTCGATCCGGCGCTGGTCGAGGACGTCATCGTCGGCTGTGCCATGCCCGAAGCCGAGCAGGGCATGAACGTCGCGCGTATCGGCCTGCTACTGGCCGGGCTGCCGAACAATGTGCCGGGTGTGACCATTAACCGCTTCTGCGCCTCCGGCGTGCAGGCGGTGGCGATGGCCGCCGACCGTATTCGTCTCGGTGAAGCCGATGTCATGGTCGCTGCCGGTACCGAAACGATGTCGCTGATGAACCAGATGATGGGCAACAAGATTGCCATGAATCCGGCCCTCTTCGAGAAAGAAGAAAACTACGCGATTGCTTTCGGCATGGGCCTCACCGCCGAAAAGGTAGCGCAGCAGTGGAAAATCTCGCGTGACGATCAGGACGCTTTTGCCGTCGCTTCGCATCAAAAAGCCTGCGCAGCGATTGCTGCCGGCCACTTCAAGGCCGAGATTTCGCCCTACGCCATCAAGGCGCATGTGCCGAATCTGAAGACCGGCGAACTGATGGTGCGCGATTTCCTCGCTGAAACAGACGAAGGTCCGCGTTCCGATAGTTCGCTTGAGCGTCTGGCCAAGTTAAAGCCGGTGTTCGCCGCGCGTGGCTCGGTGACTGCCGGCAACAGCTCGCAGATGTCCGACGGCGCGGGTGCTGTGCTGATCGTTTCGGAAAAAATCCTCAAACAGTTCAACCTCAAGCCGCTGGCCCGTTTTGCCGGATTCTCGGTGGCCGGTGTGCCGCCGGAAATCATGGGCATCGGCCCGATCGAAGCGATTCCGCGCGTGCTCAAGCAGGCCGGTGTGAAGCAGGACGACGTCGATTGGTTCGAGATCAACGAAGCCTTCGCCGCACAGGCACTGGCTGTTGTACGCACCTTGCATATCGATCCGGCCAAGGTCAATCCACTGGGGGGCGCCATCGCCCTCGGCCATCCGCTTGGCGCGACGGGTGCGGTGCGTACCGCAACTATCGTGCACGGCTTGCAGCGTACCAAGCAGCGTTACGGCATGGTGACCATGTGTATCGGTACTGGGATGGGTGCGGCTGGCTTGTTTGAATCGATTCTTTGATGTTTTAATTTGTTGTTGTGATTTGTGGAGGTCATCGCCCAGCCCCCTGGGCGCTGGCCTCCGTTTTTTCAGGAGCCAATGATGCTCCCTCGATTCTGGAATCGCATCCCCGCAGCGTGGCGACCGACGATGATCCGTCTCGGCCTCAACTGGTTCCCCGCCTATCGCGCGACCGGCGCCCGCATCATTCATGTCTCGGCCGATTTGAAGCACGCTATCGTTCGTTTGCCACTGACACGGCGCACGAGAAATGGCGCAGGCACGTTGTACGGCGGCAGTCTCTACTCGGCCACCGATCCGATATTTGCCATGCTGCTGGCAATGAATCTCGGACGTGACTACGTGGTGTGGGACAAGGCAGCGAACATTCGCTATCGTCGTCCGGGTCGCGGCGCCCTGCTTGCCTCATTCACCATTAGCGACGAAGAGATTGCCAGTGTGCGTGAAACAGTCGCACGCGAAGGGCAATGCGATCGCACTTTTTGCGTTGAATTTCGCGACGGCCAGGGCATCGTTCACGTCGAAATTGAAAAGACCGTCTACATCGCCTGCAAGGATCATTACCGCGCCAAAACGGCCCCCCGGACAGGCCCGCAAGAAGATATCTAGGGTAGTGCAGGGGGTAGGCACCTCCCCCTTCATGGGGGTGGGTGGGTGGGGGATGGGGTAGAGCAAAGGCTTTATACCCCATCCCCACCCCAGCCCTCCCCTTGAAGGGGAGGGAGTGGCGCTTCCCGTTGCTGGCTTAAGTTCCAGACAGCGAGCAACAGCACGTTAGCGGAAGTGAAGTGTCTGGCATAATACCCGCCAGACTCAATCACGCAGGCGGACGATGGACTTCGGAGTGTTGGCAGAAATGCTCGCCAGTTTGACCTGGCGCGAAACACTGATCGCAATTATTGCGGTGCTGGTGTTCTATGTCCTTGTCGCTTTTCTACGCATGCAGCGCTTGAAACGCGCCAAGCATAAAGAATCCGCGCAAAAGTTATCCAATGCCAAGTCTGCGTTATTAGCCTACGCGGCCGGGCAGGCGCCTGACTTACCACCCGAATCGACGCCCGAGTTACAGCCCGAATTGCCGCCGGAGCCTTCGGCGCGTGTCGAGCCCGAGTTCGCCTGGAACGAACCGCCGCCAGAAATTCCGGGGCAGCAAATGATCGACGCGCTGGAGCGCAACGTTGCGCTGCTGCGCGGCGAGGTCGGTACGCTACGCAGCGAATTGTCGCTAGTGCGTGAAGCATTGGAGCGTGAACTTTCGCAGGCGCGCGTGACGCAGAATGTCTCACCGATTTATAGCGATGCGATGCAGATGGCGATGCAGGGCCACGATGCGACGACGATTTCGCAACATTGCGGGATTGC
Organism: Rhodocyclaceae bacterium; assembly: GCA_044344385.1. Lineage (GTDB taxonomy): Bacteria > Pseudomonadota > Gammaproteobacteria > Burkholderiales > Rhodocyclaceae > CAJBIL01. Next base: position 4,037 of record JBIJCY010000064.1, read on the forward strand.
CCGCGCCGAGGCCGAACTGGTTGTGGCGCTGGTGCGCAATCGAAACGACGGCAACTAGACAGAGGGAAGCGCATGGACAAGCGGATCATCAGTGACAACAGCGCCGCGACGGAAGCGCCGGATCTCAAGCGCAAGCTTGCCTGGCGCATGGGTTTTGCCGGGCTGATGATTGTTGCCCTGCTGGCGACGCTGGCGGTATTTGATCGTCTCAGCGCACCCGACGAGCAGGAGCCTTCCGAGCCACGTTTTACCGAACGGGTGCCGGTGCCGAAGAAGGAAGTTACACAGGTGGTCAAGCAAGCCGATCCCGTGCCGCAAGTGCTAAAAGACGACAAGAAAATTGCCGAGCCGGAGGCTACAGCAGCCCCCGTTGATAAATCGACAACGCCGGTCGAAGCGCCACCGCGCCCCGAAGTTTCCTCACAACCCGTGCTGCCGCAGGTTGCGCCACGCGGTGCGCCGCATGCAGTGCCGCCGGCGCGTACAGCACAACCGGTTCAAGCAACCCCAACTCGGCCGGCAGAAGCGCGACCGCCCGTCGCGCCGGCACCTATCGTCAAGGATCAAGCGCCGGCGGTCGTGGCGAAACAGCCCCCCGCGCCGCCTCGCCTGTTTTCCGGCTATGCGTTACAGGCCGGCGTATTCTCTGACCCGCATCTTGCGGAGGAGCTGCACGCCAAGCTGACGCTCAATGGCATTCCCTCGACGCTGGAAACGCGCGTACAGGTCGGCCCGTTCAACAGTCGTGAAGAGGCTGAAGCTGCCCGCGTGAAGATGAAGGAACTGGGTATTGATGCGATGATGCTGGCGCCGCCCAAGGGGCTGGCGCGACGCTAAGCGTGGCTTATTCGCCGGCAAGCTGTTTGTTCAGGCGTCTGGCGAATACGTTCATTTCCTTTGCCGCCTGCACATCGCCCTTCGCTTCGGCGACAGCAATACCGTGTTCGTAGGCCGTCAGTGCTTCAGCAAGCTTGCCGCTTTCGCTTAACGCCTTACCGAGCAATTTCCAGGCTGCCGAGTAGTTCGCGTCGCGCTCGACGGCTTCGCGCAAGCGTACGGCAGCTTGTGCGGCATCGCCCGCTTTCAGGTATTCATTGCCGAGTGAGTAGCGCAGCAAGGCGCTGTCGCGCGGGCCGCCGAGCAGTTTTTCGAAATTGGCGATGATCGGTGTGGTCATTTAAACTCCTTGTTTATCTAAAAGCATTCACCACGGCGAACACTGCGAACACAGCGAAGAACAGGAAACAGGAAAAACGAAAAGATTTTTGTGTTTCGCTGTGTTCGCCGTGGTTAAACCGATTTTTCAACCTTACCCCAGGAGGCTGCATCATGGCCAAAACAATCATTTCAACCCCGCATGCGCCGGCTGCCATCGGCACCTATTCGCAGGCCGTCAAGGTTGGCGATACCGTTTACATGTCGGGGCAGATCGGCCTTGATCCGGCCAGCATGCAGATGGTAGACGGCATCGACGCGCAGATCGTTCGCGTCTTCGATAATCTCAAAGCAGTTGCTGAAGCCGCAGGCGGGACGCTGGCGGATGTCGTCAAGCTCAACGTCTTTCTCACCGATCTCGGCAATTTTGCCAAGGTCAATGAAACGATGGCCAAGTATTTCACCGAGCCCTTCCCGGCGCGTGCAGCCGTCGGTGTCGCATCGCTGCCGCGCGCGGCACTGGTCGAGGCGGATGCCGTGATGGTGCTGCTGAAATAATCATTACCGACTGAGCGCTTGTGAAAAATCTAAAAATCCACCACAGAGACACAGAGACACAGAGACACAGAGTAAACACAGAGAAACCCAAAAAACAAAAAGGATTTTCTCTGTGCAATCTCTGTGCCTCTGTGGTGGGGGTTAAAGCCTTTTTTCGCCGTCTCTGATGTCCGCCGATAGCGCGATCAAGGCACCGCCCGCGATTCTGGCCAAGCTTGCAAAGCTTGGCCTGACGCGGCGCGATGATCTGGTGTTGCATCTGCCGCTGCGTTACGAGGATGAAACCAGCGTCACGCTGATTGCCGATGCGCCGCCCGGCGTGCCGGTGCAGGTCGAGGCCGAGGTGCTTGATGTTTCGGTGCAGTTTCGTCCGCGTCGCCAACTGGTGGCGCGTGTCGCCGATGCCAGTGGCGAACTCACGCTGCGCTTCCTTAATTTTTACGGCAGTCAGACCAGGCAGCTCGAAAGCGTGCGTGACGAGGCGAACAAAAGCTCGCGCAAGCTGCGCATCTTCGGCGAGATTCGTCATGGCTTTCTCGGCGCCGAAATGGTTCATCCGCGCTATCGGCCGGTGGGCGCCGACGAAGCGCTGCCGCAGTCATTGACGCCGGTTTATCCGACCACCGCCGGCGTGTCGCAGAACGCGCTGCGCAAGCTGATCGCCAAAGCGCTGGGTGAAGCCGATCTTGACGAGCTGCTCAATGCCCGCTGGTGTAGTCGTCATGATCTGCCCGCTTTAGCCGATGCCGTATCCCTGCTGCACGCACCGCCCCCCGGCGTGCCGGAAGATACGCTGCAGCTGCGTACGCATCCCGCCTGGCGACGCATCAAGTTTGACGAGGTACTGGCGCAGCAACTCTCGCTGCGTCGCGCCTACAACGCGCGGCGACAGAAAGGCGCGCCCTTGCTGCGCAGTTCCGGGCAACTCGCGCAGCAACTGCTTGCCGCGCTGTCTTTTGAGCTGACCGGCGCACAGCAAAGAGTGGCCGACGAAATTGCCGCCGACCTGGCGCAGCCCTACCCGATGCAGCGCTTGCTGCAGGGTGATGTGGGCAGCGGCAAGACCATCGTCGCCGCGCTTGCCGCCTGTCAGGCCATCGAGGCGGGCTATCAGGCCGCGTTCATGGCGCCAACCGAAATTCTCGCTGAACAGCACTATCTCAAGTTGCGCACGTGGCTTGAGCCGCTCGGTATCGAAGTCGCGTGGCTGTCGGGCAGCCTGAAGAAAGCAGCCAAGCACGCGATGCAGTTGCAGGCGGCCACCACCGCCCAGTTGATCGTCGGTACGCACGCGCTGATTCAGGAAGGCGTCGATTTTGCGCGACTGGGGCTGGCTATCGTCGACGAACAGCATCGCTTTGGCGTTGCGCAGCGACTGGCGCTACGACGCAAGGGGGCGGATAAGTCTGCGCCGCCGCATCAGCTGATGATGTCGGCGACGCCGATTCCGCGCACGCTGGCCATGAGTTACTACGCCGACCTCGACGTCTCGGTGCTAGACGAATTGCCGCCGGGGCGCACGCCAATCAAAACCAAACTGGTGTCTGATGCGCGCCGTGACGAAGTGATCGCCCGCGTGCGCGGCGCAGTGGCCAGCGGGCGGCAGGCGTACTGGGTCTGCCCGCTGATTGAAGAGTCCGAAAAGCTGCAACTGCAAACCGCGCTCGATACCTTTGCCGCACTCAGCGAAGAACTCGACAATCTGCGTATCGGTCTGGTGCATGGTCGCCTCAAGTCGGATGAAAAAGCCGCAGCGATGGCTGCTTTCGTAGCGGGCCAGATCGACGTGCTGGTGGCCACCACCGTCATCGAAGTCGGGGTCGATGTGCCGAATGCCAGCCTGATGGTGATTGAACACGCCGAGCGTTTCGGCCTCTCGCAATTGCACCAGCTGCGGGGTCGCGTCGGGCGGGGAGCGCACGATTCGGTGTGTGTGCTGCTTTACCAGCAGCCGCTATCGCAAACCGCAAGAGCGCGGCTGAAGATTGTTTTTGAGAACACCGATGGCTTTGAAATCGCCCGTCAGGACCTGCATCTGCGCGGCCCGGGCGAGTTTATCGGCAGCCGGCAGTCGGGCGTGCCGCTGCTGCGTTATGCCGACCTTGAGGTCGACACCGACCTTGTCGAACTGGCGCGGCAGATGGCCGAGCATCTGCTGCGCGATGATCCGGAGCGCGCCGGACGACATCTCAATCGCTGGCTGGGGAGCCGTGAAGAATTGCTGAAAGCCTGATGTTCTGCCGCACGCGGTAAAATCAGGCATGGATCACAGCAACATTTTTACGCGCAAGCCGCTCATGCTGGCTTTCGCGATCTCCCTTTTGCTACATGCAGTCGTACTCTTCTTCCGACTATTGGGGCCTGAGTCGCCATCGTCGGCCGCGCAAAATTCCGCCAAGTCGCCACCATCCCGTCTGGATATCACGATGGCGCGTCCTGAAACGCTGCAGATGGTCCCGCCGCCAGCGCGTCCTGCCGAGCAGCCGGAAGCCGCGGTGGAACGCAGTAAAAAACAGAACAAACGGCCGGAAAAAACTCCGCTGCAACAAGCCCCGGGTCTTGCGAACGACCTATGGGGCAAGAAGACATGGAGCGCAGCAGAGCGTGCCGACATGGACAATTTCCTCAATGAGCTGGCGGTGCAGGCCAAGCCACCCACCGGGCGGGAGATGGTGAAAAAAGCGCTGGCCTCGGTCAGGGAGACGGCACGACACGGGCCGGAAAGCGAGGCCTACGAGGCGGCCGCTCAACAAGCGGCCAAAGCGCAAAGCGTCGATCCGTTCAGTCTGGAAATGTACTTCGATGCCTTTGTCCGCAAGTTGAATCGCAGCGCCGCATTCGTCAAGAACGAGCCGCGCGGTAAAGGTCGCGGCAAGGCGCTGGTGCAGATATTGCTGAATCCTGATGGTTCCTTGAAGAGCTTTCGTGTCGTGCGTGCGGACGATCAACAGGCCGAAATCGCCTACATCAAAAGCGTCGTCGATCGTGCTGCGCCGTTTTCAGCCTTTCCGCCGGACGTCAGAAATACATTTGATTCCCTGTCTATCCTGATGTGCATACTGCCGGCGAGCGCTGAGGGTGGCGGGTTTTCGCGAAGTTTCAGCGGCAAGGATTGTTGATGCCAGCATTTGGGGCTGTGGTACTAGTGCCAGATTTTGGGCCTGTGGTGTTAGCAGAAGCCCTTGTGTGGCGCGGGAATAACAATTTTTTGACGCGGCTTGCAAACAAGTGCGTAACAGGGCTTGCGAATTTGTCGAACTTAGTGGAACAATGCAACTTTTAAACCAAAGGGGAAGACCATGAACAAGAGTGAACTCATTGAAGCAGTGGCCGAGCGCGCAGAGCTTTCCAAGGCTGCCGTAAATAAAGCAATTGATGCGCTGGTTGAAGTTATTACCGCAGCAATCACCAAAGGCAATCCGGTTGCCCTGATCGGTTTTGGTACATTCAAATCCGTCGCGCGCGCTGCACGCACCGGCAAAAATCCGAAGACCGGCGCCGTGCTGAAAATCGCCGCCAAGTCCGTGCCGAAGTTTTCCGCAGGTGCTGGCCTGAAGGCCGCCGTTGCCGGCAAGAAGCCAGTGGCCAAGAAGGCTGCAGCCAAGCCCGCCGCGAAAGCAGCCCCGGCCAAGAAGCCTGCTGCCAAGCCCGCCGCGAAGCCGGCAGCAAAGCCAGCCGCCAAGAAAAAATAATCGCACTTGCTTTAACGATTTAGGGGCAGCCTTCGGGCTGCCCTTTGTTTTGTGCGCCCGGCAAAATAATGCTTGACTTACGCATCGATATAACTAAGATTGTCGATATGTTATACGCTTGTTTTGCGCGTTGTTTATTGAGGGTGAAATCATGAGGCGAGATTACCGGCGCGCCATTCCCCGTGAATGGAAAGCGATGTCCAAGGTGTTTACGGCGCTCGGTGACGAGCACCGGCAGCGCATTCTCCTGCTCTTTGAAAAGGGCGAACATCTCAACGTCGGGCAGATTGCCGAAGTATCCACGCTGGCACGCTCGACGGTTTCACATCACCTGAAGATTCTGCGCGAAGCGGATGTGTTGCTCAGCGAAAAACAGGGCAAGGAAGTTTTTTTCTGGATCAATAGCCATTTTCTCGACGAGGCGCTTGGCAACGTACTCAACTACATTCGCGAGGCCGCGTGATGAATTCCGAATCAGCACAGCATTCCCAGTTCGCACTTCTGAAATCCCGGCGTTTTGCGCCGTTTTTCGGCACGCAGTTTCTCGGCGCGTTCAACGACAACCTGTTCAAAAACGCGCTGATTGTCCTGCTCACCTTTCAGGCCGCCAACTGGACGGCGCTAGCGCCCGAGGTGCTGAGCAATCTGGCGGCGGGTATTTTCATCCTGCCGTTCTTCCTCTTCTCGGCCACCGCCGGGCAGCTTGCCGACAAGTACGACAAAGCGAAACTGGCGCGGCTGGTCAAGGTGCTGGAGATGGTCATTATGGGCGTTGCGGTTCTCGGTTTTTCGCTGCACAGCCTGCCTGTACTATTTGCCGCGCTGTTCCTGCTCGGCCTGCACTCGACGCTGTTCGGGCCGGTGAAATACGCCATCCTGCCGCAACATCTGCGCGAGGATGAGTTGGTCGGCGGCAATGCGCTGGTCGAAGCCGGCACCTTTGTCGCGATATTGATCGGCACGCTGGCCGGCGGGTTGCTGGCCGGGGCGGGCGGCGATCCGGTGTGGGTCGCCTACGCCGGTTTGCTCGTGGCGGTCGCCGGCTACCTGGCCAGCCGTGGCATCCCCGTTGCGCCGGCACCGGCGCCGGCGCTGGTAGTCAGCCTCAATCCACTGAGCGAAACGTGGCGCAACATTGGCTTTGCGCGGCAGAACCGCACGGTGTTTCTCTCGATCCTCGGCATCTCGTGGTTCTGGCTTTACGGTGCGCTGTTTCTTGCGCAGTTTCCGTCGTACGCGAAGAACGTGCTCGGCGGTGGCGAGAGTGCCGTGACGCTTCTGCTTGCCACCTTCACGATCGGTATCGGCCTCGGTTCTCTGCTCTGCGAGCGGCTGTCGAACAAGCATGTGGAAATCGGTCTGGTGCCTTTCGGCTCGATCGGCCTGACGCTGTTCGGACTCGATCTGGCCTTCGCTTCGCCCGCTGCGCTGCACGCGGGCGGGCCGCTCTCCGTCCCCGCACTGTTAACACTGTTCAGCACCTGGCATGTGTTGTTCGACCTCTTTGCGCTCGGGCTGTTCGGTGGTTTTTTCATCGTACCTCTGTATGCCCTGATCCAGTTGCGCAGCTCGCCCGAGCACCGGGCGCGCATCATCGCGGCAAACAATATTCTCAACGCGCTGTTCATGGTCGTTGGCGCGCTCGCCGCCGCCGGTCTGCTCGGCAGCGGCGTTTCAATTCCAGTGTTGTTCGGCATCGCGGCGCTGTGCAATGCCGGCGTGGCAATTTACATCTATGGTCTGGTGCCCGAATTTTTGCTGCGCTTCGTGGCGTGGCTGCTGATCCACTCGATCTATCGTCTGGAGCAGAAGGGGCTCGAAAACATTCCCGAAGAAGGTGCGGCGGTCATCGTCTGCAATCACGTCAGTTTCGTCGATCCGCTGGTGATCACTGCGGCGAGCCGGCGGCCGATCCGTTTCGTGATGGACCATCGTATCTTCCGTACGCCGGTGATCAACTTTGTCTTTCGCCATATGCGCGCCATCCCGATTGCGCCGGCCAAGGAAGATCCGGCGATGATGGAAGCGGCTTTCGACGAGGTGGCGCGTGCGCTCGCGGCGGGTGAAGTGGTCGGCATTTTTCCGGAAGGGCGAATTACCGATACTGGCGAGTTCTACCCTTTCCGTTCGGGCATTCAACGCATCCTAGAACAAACCCCGGTGCCGGTTGTGCCGCTCGCGCTGCGCGGCCTGTGGGGCAGTTTCTTCAGTCGCAAGGACGGCCCGGCAATGAGCAAGCCGCTGCGCCGTGGTCTGTTCTCGAAGGTCGGTCTCGTTGCCGGAACGCCGGTCGCACCGGAAGAGGCGACGCCGGAACATCTGCAGACGCTTGTTGCCGATTTGCGCGGCGACTGGAAGTAGCAATGCA
>JBIJCY010000002.1:0-37671 GCA_044344385.1 Rhodocyclaceae bacterium
ACGAGCAACGACCAAAAATTCGCACAGATCACGCTCAATCCGCCGCAAATGGGGCCGATAGAAATATCGCTGAATATCAACAAAGACTCTGCCAGCGCCTATTTCGTCTCGCCAAACGCGGAAGTGCGCGAAGCCATTGAAACGGCCTTGCCGCGACTGCGTGAAATGCTTGCCGGTGTTGGCATCGAGCTCGGCCAGGCAAACGTCAGCGCCCAGTCTTCGCGCCAGGAGACTGGTCAACAGGAATCGCGCCAGGGCACACCCCGCTGGATTGACGATGCGGCTATACTTGGCGGGGATTCGGGACAAAATCAGGCGATCATTGCTCAACGAGGCTCCGGCTTAGTCGACACCTTTGCCTGATCCCCTGAAGATAGGCGAGACGATGCAAAGGACTTGCCGGACGTCAAAAGAACAAGAGGAGAATCGCTGAATGTCCAAGGATGCAAAGCCAGCGGAAGAAGCCGTCGAAGCTGCGCCACCAAAAAAGAGCAAGAAACTACTGATCATTATCGCCGCAGTCCTGGTGCTGGTTTTGGGTGGCGGCGGCGCGGCTGCCTATTTTTTGATGCACAAGAGTGCCGACCCCGCTGCCGAAGAAGAAGCCCCCGCCGACAAGCACGCCAAAAAGAAAAAAGGCGAGAAAGAAGCACCGCCAGCTTATGTGGCACTTGATCCATTCACCGTTAACCTGGTGGCAGAAACCGGCGACCAGTTTTTGCAATTGATGATTTCAGTAGAAGTTGCGGATATTTCCGTTGGCGACAGGCTCAAGATGTATATGCCAAAACTACGCAACGACATCACGCGCCACCTATCAACCAAGAAGGCCTCCGAGTTAGTCACCAAAGAGGGTAAAGACGCGCTTGCCGATGAAATTCGTGACCAGATAAACGAAATTGTTGAAGTGCCGTCGGTCAAAGGGAAGCCGCCCCAGGACGCCGTCAAAGAAGTGCTCTTCACCTCTTTCATCATTCAATGAGCGAGCAATGACCGCCGATTTTCTCTCGCAGGATGAGGTCGACGCCCTACTGAAGGGCGTCACTGGTGAATCCGACGAACCCGAAGCTGCGGAGGATAGCGGGGAATCTGTTCGCTCGTATAACCTGGGGACTCAGGAACGCATCGTCCGCGGACGCATGCCGACGCTCGAGCTGATCAATGAGCGGTTTGCCCGGTATCTGCGTATCGGCCTGTTTAACTACATGCATCGCACTACGGAAATTTCAGTGGGCCCGATCCGGGTTCAGAAATACAGCGAATTCATCCGTAATCTGGTCGTGCCAACCAACCTCAATCTGGTTGCTGCCAAACCGCTGCGGGGCACAGGGTTATTTGTATTTGACCCCAATCTGGTTTTTCTTGTCGTCGACAACATGTTCGGCGGCGATGGCCGTTTTCATACCCGTGTCGAGGGCCGCGATTTCACCGCAACAGAGCAGCGCATTATTCAAGGTTTGCTCAACGTCGTGTTTGCGGAATACGCACGATCATGGAAGCCAGTCTACGACTTGACCTTCGAGTACATTCGCTCGGAAATGAATTCCCAGTTTGCCAATATCGCAACACCATCGGAAATCGTCATTTCAACGACGTTCTCACTGGAATTTGGTGGCTCCGCAGCTGAAATGCACCTGTGCTTCCCCTATTCGATGATTGAGCCGATTCGCGAACTGCTCTACAGCTCGATGCAGAGCGACCAGTTATCGAGCGACAAGCGCTGGATCGTCATGCTGCGCAAACAGCTGAAAGATGCCGACGTCGAGATAGCTGCGCAGCTGGCAACCACAACGGTGACTCTTGGTCAGATTCTCAAGATGAAAGCGGGTGACATCATTCCGATCACCATACCGGAACAGATCGTCGCCCACGTCGACGATGTGCCACTGATGGAATGCCGCTACGGACAACAAGACGGCCAATACGCACTCAAGATAGAGCGCTTCATACCTGCAGAAAGCCATGAACCGGCTTTGGGAGAAAACAATGTCTGACGAAACGGAAAACCCGGAAGAAGCCATCGCTGAAGACGACTGGGCAGCCGCCATGGCCGAACAGGCGATCGCCGAAGCCGCACCGGCTGCCGCTGCGCAGCCTGCACAAATATTCCCGGCATTCGCTGAAAGCAGTGGCAAGGCGTCAATGATGAACGAGCTCGACATGATTCTGGACATCCCTGTCCAGATTTCTGTCGAGTTGGGGCGTACCAAAATCACCATCAAAAACCTGCTGCAACTAGCGCACGGCTCAGTCGTTGAACTCGACGCAATGGCCGGCGAACCGATGGATGTATTGGTGAACGGCACCCTGATTGCACAAGGTGAAGTCGTTGTCGTCAATGACAAGTTTGGTATCCGCCTCACGGACATCATCACCCCGTCCGAGCGCATGCGCAAAATCGGGCGCTGAACCCGGCCATCGCCTGCAACAGGTAGCGCAAAACATGCCTTGCTTGTAACAAGCAGCAGATGAAGCCCCCTCTTCACCCAGCTTGCTTTAAGATGAGCGCTATCTTGTCCCGCTGACTGATCATCTTGATTTTTGCCTCTCGTTTAGCCAAACCCCATCACGGCAACGCCTTGCTGGCGGCATTGATTTGGTTACCGCTGCAAGCGCTGGCTGACACCACAACGACTGGCGCACCGGGCGTATCAGCAGGAGTAATGCTGCAAACCGCCCTTGGATTACTCCTTGTTTTTGGGCTGCTTTTTCTTGCCGCCTTAATGCTGCGCAAGTTCGGTTCTGGCCGTGGTTTTGGCCGGACGGGCCCTTTGCGCATCGCAGGCGGATTAATGATCAGCGCCCGAGAGCGGATCGTCCTGCTTGAAGTCGGCGACGTCTGGCTGGTAGTAGGTATCAGCCCCGGACAGATTCGTACCTTGCATACGATGCCCAAAGGCGAACTCCCCCCTTCCTCTCCCGACGAAAAACCTTTCGGGCAATGGCTGAAACAAATGATCGAGCGAAAAAATGAAAGCGCCTAGGCTGATTGGCTGGTGCAGCATAGCACTTCTCATCACCACCCCGCTTGCCGCCTGGGCACAGGTTGGCGGCATGCCTGCCTTGAGCAGCACGCCTGGCCCGGGAGGCAGCCAGACTTATACGCTATCGATACAGACGCTGATCACGCTCACCGCGCTGACTTTTCTCCCTGCCGCACTTTTGATGATGACTGGCTTTACCCGCATCATTATTGTTCTCTCCCTATTACGGCACGCCCTCGGAACAGGGACATCGCCGCCAAATCAGGTATTGGTCGGTTTGTCGCTGTTTCTCACGTTTTTCGTCATGGCGCCGGTGATGGACAAAATATATGCCGATGCCTATTTGCCACTCTCGGAAAACCGGATCAGCTTCCAGCAGGCGGTTGAACGGGGCGCTGTTCCACTGCGAAAATTCATGCTCAAGCAAACACGCGAGGCAGATATCGGGCTATTTTCCCGCATGGCAAACCTGCCAAAAATGGAATCCCCGGATGACATCCCGATGCGGGTGCTGATTCCCGCTTTTGTCACCAGTGAATTAAAAACCGCGTTCCAGATAGGATTTATAATTTTCATCCCCTTTCTGGTTATTGACATGGTCGTCGCCAGCGTCTTGATGTCGATGGGCATGATGATGATGTCACCGGTGATGGTGTCACTACCGTTCAAGCTGATGCTGTTTGTCCTCGTCGATGGCTGGCATCTGCTGCTTGGCTCGCTTGTGCAAAGTTTTGGAACATGACGCCTGAAACCGTTATGGAGATCGGCCGGCAGGCGCTTCAGTTGACGCTGATTCTCTCCGGCCCGCCGTTACTGGCGGCACTCGTCACCGGTCTGATCATCAGCATTTTCCAGGCAGCAACTCAGATTAATGAGGCAACACTTGCATTCATCCCAAAGCTGGTGGTGATGTTCGTCGTACTACTGGTCGCCGGCCCGTGGATGCTGGACATGATGGTCGACTACATCCGGCGGATGTTCGAGAGCATCCCGCAAATGATTGGCTGAACGGCCAGTGATCAGCTTTTCATCCACCGATATCAACGCATGGGTCGTCGCTTTTTTTTTCCCGCTGGCGCGCATCCTTGCTTTGTTGGTTGCCGCGCCACCGTTCAGCAACGCCGCCCTGCCCGTTCGCGTTCGACTGATGCTCGGACTGGCTATCGCCATGGCGATCACACCCGCACTACCAAAAATCACACCGCTCGACCCGGCCTCCGGAATCGGCTTGTTGATACTTGCTCAACAGTTACTGATCGGTTTTGCCATGGGGTTTTCATTGCGCCTCGTATTCAGCGCGATCGACATGTCGGGAAACATCATTGCAACACAAATGGGGCTTGGGTTCGCAACGCTCTACGACCCGCAAAACACAGCGCAAACACCCGTGTTATCTGAATTCATCGGACTGCTATCGCTGCTCATTTTCATGTCCATCAACGGCCATCTCATGGTGATCGCCACACTGACACACAGTTTCACCACCATCCCAATCGGTACAGGCGCGCTTGACAGTCACACGTGGCTCAATCTAGCCAATGCCGGAGTCGTTGTTTTTTCCTCAGGGCTTCTGCTCGCGCTGCCAATTGTGGCTGCACTGCTGACAACCAACGTTGCACTGGGCGTACTAAGCCGTGCTGCACCGCAATTGAATCCGTTCGCTGTCGGTTTCCCTATTACGCTGACATTGGGCTTCGGGATGTTGATGGTCAGCTTGTCATATATGAGCGCCCCACTACTGCAGTTATTCGAGCATGGGTTGCAGTCGATGCTCGGATATTTCGTCGCAGCTCGTTAACACCAAGCGCCGAGTGATGGCATTACTTTTTCTTCGAAGCCGCTTCGGCACGCACCAGCTGAATCGTGCCTTCTGAAACACGATGGCTGAATGGCGTACTCGATTCGACACCTTCGGAGTAATCGAGAATGCGATAGCTGGTAAAGCCCTTTTCTCGCTGAAGCCGCAGAGCACGCCGCTTGAGAATCTGAATTGCCTCGCCATCACCCCCTGTGCGGAAACTTTTTGCGCGCATCGACAAATAGTACGTATCCTCATTCAGCCGCTGCTCCTGAACGCTCCAGTTGGGGGCAAAAGGATCATAAATGACATAAAGCAAAGCAAGAGTGGCATTGGGCACATCTACCGTTGCAGAACTGGATAGTGTTTTTACTGGATGCCCGTAGGGTCCGTACGCATATAAAACGGCAGCGCCAGCTATGGTTTCGGCACTTACTGCGGTATTTTGCGTCACCTCGACCGATGGCTGAGTATAAAGCTCACCCGTCGCCGGATTGACCGAACCGGTTGTCCCGCAAGCGGCAAGACATAAAGCAAAAACCGCGACCGAAAGCCTGTGCATGCTCTTCATCATAGATAATTGAACAAACTCAAACCGCTGATCTGAACAAACGACTTCTGGGCGGCTTCGAGTTGCACCTGTTGTTGTGTAAATTCGGAAATCGCCTTGGCATAATCGAGATCCTGGAGCTTGGATAAATTTTCTTGATGTTGAAGGCTCAAACCGCTGGAGGTATCCCCCAACGAGACCAACTCACGCATCCGGGTCCCCACCGTAGCCTGTGTTCGACTTACGTTATCAAGCGCCTTGTCGAGATTCGACAACTGCCCGCCAATCGCATTGGTGTACTCGGTCGATGTATAAGTAGCGGTGCCAACTGGCGTGCGCAGGATTCCGATCAGACTCTGCATTGTTTGAAACAGGCTCTGGTTGGAACTCGGCGTGATCGTAAAAGTATCCTGGTTTGCTGGCGCCCCTTGCACGACAACCTGTGAGCCAAAATCGACCCCGGCTGACGTCACTAGAGGGATCGCCTGCCCCGGCGTGAAGGCTAGCGGGCCTGTCGCCACGGCAGAAACAGGATCGTAAACACCATAAGTCGTGACGCCCGCCGCGACCGTGAATCGAATTTCAAGAGGCTGGCCGGCCAGCGGGTTATTTACGGCAAGCGCCCATTTTTGGGGGTCGAGCACCGAACCGGCGTCGATGATTGCCATCCCCTGATTGATGCCGCCGCCACCATTTCCACCGGTTGCCGTAACGAAGGTGCCGTTACCATTCCTCGCCTGCATGAAGACATCGCTACCGGCAACAGTAACCGCCATCTGCCGGTGTGAGGACACCTGCAATAAACGTTCACCATCATCACCAAAATACCCGACCGGCGAAGTGGTTGCCGGAGCCACGGCGGCTGTTGAAGCATCAATGGCAAAGGGCAACGTTGCTCCCTGATACCCGGAAAACAAGAAATCGCCTGAGCCATTCCGGGAATTGGCAATCCCCAGCATTTCGCCGAAACGTGACTCAAGCTCGGTGGCAATCGCCTGTCGATTGGCATCGCTCTGCACGCCGGTACTTCCTGCCTGAACTACTCTCTCTCTCACATTCTGTAGCAAATCGGTCAACGAACTTAGTTGACTATCGACCAAACCCAATTGACTGTTTGCGTTACCTTGATTTTCGATATGTTGCGCCGTAACGTCTCTGGACTGCGTTACAAGCAGAGCTTGCGCCGCAGCAACCGGATCATCTTGCGGAGTAAGCACCCGGCGACCAGTCGACAACTGGTTCTGCAACTTGTACAACCCGCTCTGACTATTCTGGATGCTCAACGCACCCGCGTCGAATATTTGACTGGTACTGATACGCATAAGAAGCCTCTTAACCCATTATTCCCAACAAAGTATCAAACAAGCCGGTACCGATCTGTAACGACTTGGCCGAAGCCTGATAGGCCTGCTGATAGCGAAGCAAATTTGCCGCTTCTTCATCAAGATTGACGCCTGAAAGCGCCTCACGTGCCGCTTGCGATTGTTTCAACAGGGCTTGCTGCGCCTCTCCGGTCACGGCAATCTGACGTGTCTTGTTCCCGGTCTCGCTAACCAGCTGGGCATAGGCTGTTTGGTAGCTGGCCGTTTTCCCTGACATCGTGTTTTGCGTTTGAAGCTGACCAAGCGCTAACGCATTCCGGCCGTCGGAAACTCCGGCAGAATTTTTCCCAATGGCAAACGAATCGCCGTTATTCAAATTACCGCTAATTTCAAAACTCACCCCGGCAAAGGAAACCGTGGCGCCCGAAGTGTAGGGAATGGTCGGGCCAGGATAGAGCGTTGTATTGCCGCCCACTGTGACCGATATATTTGCACCGGCAGGAACGCCTGCCAGAGTAAGCAACCCCGTTCCGCTTGCATAAGTCAGCGATACTCCAGCGGCAGGAATGGATGTTGCGCTAAAACCCGAAAAGGTTTCACCAGCAGAAATTTTCCCGCTGCCGCTGTTGGTTGACGTAGACGCTGTCCGAATCGGCATGGCCGCTGCGATCAAACGCACATCACCCGCGATTGTCGGACTGACCGACATATTTCTTGCCGCTTCACCCACCGGCTTGATCACAAAGGATTCACCGGTGTTCATTGCGCCCGCCAAGGTGAATGAAAAACCCTCACTGCCAGCCACTTCTGCTGACAAATCAGCAAAAGTCTTCCCAGGCAAAAGCGTTGACCATTGGTTCCCGTCTGTCAAACGCGTCAAGGTATGGTTTGTGCCATCATAAGAAAGGCTGTAGTCGGAGTTGGTTAATTTAGTGTAAAAGTTGGCTCCATCTGCAGCCGAGCTAAGCACCTGAGTCGACGCACCGGCAGCGACTGCTGCGCCAGTCAATACCAGAAGTTCGCTTGCCGGAAGCGCAGCCTGCACGGTTGTCTGCAAAGCAGCCAACGTTGCCCCTGACCACACCGTGCCATCCGACTGCCGGGTTAAAGAATAGGTTCCAGCCACGTTTGCAAGGGTGTATCTCCCATCAATCGATGGCGCAGCCAGTGCTGCCGTCAACACGGCAGCACTGGTGTTCCGACTATCCGCCAGCACGGCCGGTTGTGAAATCGTAAAAAAGTCCGCCTTAAAATTAGCGTTACCAACGGACTGCCCGAGCAAATCCTGTCCCAGTGCATGCTGTGCGTTGAACGTCAACGCCATTGAAGCCGCGTTGCGCCCGAGGTCGTTTTTCGCTCGATCCAGTGACTCGCTACGGAATTTGAGCAAGCCGCCGATGCTTCCACCGGTAATTAGCGATTCGGGTAATTCCTGGAAACTGCCAGCACTGACCAAACCGACAGCAAACTTTGTCGGATCGGCAGAAGACGGTCTTGCTGCCATGCTCAATACCTGCGTACCAACAACCAACTGCTGACCCGTACCAATGAATACGTTAAAACTACCATCGGTATTGGTGATGGTCGTCACCTTGATCAGTTTGTTTAATTCACTCACCAGTTGGTCGCGTTGATCAAGGAGGTCATTCGCTGGCTGATTGATTGACGACTGGGCAATGACGATACTCTGATTCAACTCAGCGATCTGTGTCGCGTAGGAGTTTACTGTTGAGACCTCCGTCGAAAGCTGGCCATTTACGTCGTCATACATTTGACGAAGACGATCTTCCAGCCCCTTGAAACGGGCCACCAGAGATTCTGCGGAGGAAAGCATCGCCTGTCGGGATGGCAACTGCGCGGGATTGGCTGCGACCTGTTGAACACCTCGAAAGAAATCCTGCAAGGCGGGCGACAAACCGGAATTCGGATCAGCCAGCATGTTGTCGATCTGGGATATCTGTGCGTAGTACATCTCAAGCTCACTACTAGTGGTCTGCGCACGATTAACCTGATTGCTCAAAAAACCATCGTACATGCGTTCGACAGTCGACACATGTGAGCCCTGGCCGATAAACCCGGCACCAGTCAGCATCGCAACATTGCTTGATTGAACAATCCGCTGACGGTTAAATCCCGGCGTATTCTGATTTGTAATGTTGTGCTGCGCCGTCTGCAAGGCGATCTGCGCGCCCTGCATTCCCGAAATAGCCGAACTTAATAGCCCTGTGCCCATGGTGCGAACTCCTGTTCTGTGCCGTTAACGGCAGTCTTGCCCAGTTATTGAGGCCTGTAGTTATCCGGCCAATGCCTGACGTAGTGTTGGACCCGTGATAATGCGGCCAAGCTTGTCGGCGTACATCGGATCGGTAGCATAACCAGACTGTTGTAATGAACGAGCAAACTGTGTGCCATCCTGCTGGCCAAGCACACTCGAAAACCGGGAATTATTGCGCAGCAGATCGGAGTAATCGCGGAAGGACTCGGCATACGAGCCATACACACGAAATTTCTCGCGCGATGACTGGGCAACACCATTCACGTATTCGGTTGTTTGCACCTCGACGGTCGGCCCTTGCCAACTTCGCCCGGCCTTGACGCCAAAGAGGTTGTAACTGGGCGAACCATCGGCTTTGCGAATTTCGCTTTTCCCCCAGCCACTCTCCAAAGCCGAATGCGCAACGAGGAAGTGCGCGGGCACGCCCGTCGCATTGGCTGCCTCGACCGCGTGCGGCCAGACACGGTTGACGAAATCGCTGCCGCTTCCAGAGCCATTGGGCGCTGCAGGCACAGCCCCCTGCACTGCACCAACCGGGGCGCTGCGAATACGCTCGGCACCGGCACCCGTTGCCGGCCCGGCAGAACTTGCCGCGTGCCGGACCAGCAGCGACTGCTGCAAAGCTTCAAGCGGCGAAGCCGGGTCGCCCGGCGTCGCGGCCGCCATACTGCGGCCAAGCTGTTGTTCAATGAGTTTGGCAAAGCCCAGCTTGCCCTGTGAGGAGAGATTCTGGGCTACCTGCTGATCCATAATCGACGTATAAAACCGGGTCTGATCACTGTCCAGCATGCCGTCCTGCGGCGTCGCGTCACGCATGCTCTTCAGCATCATCTGCAACAGCATGCCTTCAAACTGCTGTGCGGCCTGATGCAGACCCGCCTGCGGGTCTTTTTTCAGCTTGGCGCGCAGATCCCCGGCCGCTTTCAGGTCGAGAACAAAATGATGGGAATTGAGGTCGTCGGCTTTCATGCTTCAACTATAGCAATTAGCGCGCCAGACCTCCGCCGATCAGATGATCTCCAAATCCGCGCGTAAAGCGCCGGCCGCCTTCATCGCCTGCAGAATGGCGAGCAGATCCTGCGGATTGGCGCCGAGTGCATTCAGCGCCTTGACCACATCGGAAAGATTAACGCTGGCCTTGAGTTGCATCAACGCAGCGCCGTCCTGCTTGATCTGGATGTCGGCCTGACTGGTGGTGGTTGTCTGCCCCCCCGCCAGTGCATTGGGCTGACTAACCTGTTGTTCATTGCTGATCACCACGGATAAATTGCCATGCGCCACGGCACAGGCATCGATGGTCACCGTCTGGTTCATCACCACCGAACCGGTGCGCGGGTTCACGATCACCTTGGCCATTGTCTGCATCGGGCGCACTTCAAGATTTTCGATACGCCCCATGAAAGTGACCCGGCTATCTGCATCCTCCGGCGCGCGCACCCGAATCTGCCGGGAATCAACGGCCTGCGCCGTACCCGGACCCATCTCGCGATTGATCACTTCGACCATACGGTGCGCCGTGCCAAAGTCGGCGGTACTCATCTGGTAATGGATGAAAGCCCCCTGCCCGAGTTCGGTCGCCACCTCGCGTTCGACGTTTGCACCGCCCGCGATTCGACCCGCCAGCAAGTGATTAACCGTAACCTTGCTGCCCCCTGCTGATGCTCCCGCACCACCAACCAGAATATTGCCCTGAGCCATCGCGTAAGACTGTCCATCAGCACCCTTCAGCGGCGTCATCAACAAGGTACCGCCACGCAGGCTCTTGGCGTTACCCATCGAAGAAACAGTCACATCGATCTGCTGCCCCGTTCTGGCAAAGGGGGGCAGATTTGCTGTCACCATGACCGCAGCAACGTTCTTGAGCTGCAAGGATTGAGTGGTCGGCAAGGTGGTGCCGAGTTGCGCCAGCATATTGATGATGCTTTGCGTGGTGAATGGTGTCTGGGTCGTCTGGTCACCGGTACCATCCAGACCAACCACGATGCCATAGCCGACCAGTTGATTATTACGGATACCCTGCACCGACGCCAGATCCTTGATCCGGTCTGCCCACGCCGGAGTGCTGGCGAGTGGCAATGCGAGGCAGGCAAGAATTGCCACACGGTAGAGCAATTTGCCGCTTTGACTGGCCATGATAAAAACCTGTTCCTTTCTCAGAACGGCAAAACACTCATGAAGAAGCGTGCCAGCCAACCCATGACCTGCGCCTCGCTGATCGTGCCGCTTTCTTTGTACTCGATCCGCGCATCAGCAATCTGCGACGAACTGATGGTGTTGGCCGCATTGATGAAATACGGATTGACGACACCGGAGAGTCGGATGTATTCCGTGCCCTGCGCAATCGCCACTTGTTTCTCACCCGAAACGAGGAGGTTTCCGTTCGGCAGCACTTCGATCACAGTTACGGTGATCGTACCGGTGAATACATTGTTGGCTGCCGCATCACCCTTCCCGTTGAGACTGGCTGTGCTACTACCGGTGAGTTGCATGCCATTAAATACTGTTCCAGGCAGGCCGGTGATCGTCGGGGTACCCGCGCTGATGCTGCCTGCACGGCTAAGATTGGTGTTCGATTTGGTCGAGGCCGAGGTGGTTTCGGCAATGGTGATCGTCATCGTATCGCCTATGTAGCGGGCGCGCCGATCTTCGAACAGCGTGCGGGATTTCCCTGCCTGAAAGATACTGCCGTTGCTCGCAAGATTTTCGGCAAGCGGCGCGGGGCGCGCCGTCATCGGCTGATGAACGTTGGTCGGCGGCACGGTATTACAGGCTGAAACAAACAAAGAGACAAAAATCAGGGAGACGAAATTTTTCATGATCGTTCCTTTACAGCTGTGTCAATCGCGCCAGCATCTGGTCGGAGGTTGATACAACCTTGGAGTTGAGCTCATAGGCGCGTTGCGTGCTGATCATCGTGACCAGCTCTTCAGCGACGTTAACGTTGGAATTTTCAACGTAACGTTGATTGAGTACGCCAGCGCCACTCAAGCCCGGCGTATTGGGCGTCGGCGAGCCGCTCGAGGCGGTCTCCATGTAGAGGTTTTCGCCGACACTCTGCAAGCCACCCACGTTCACAAAAGTCGCCACCTGCATGGTGCCGATCTGAACCGCCGCCGCAACACCCGGCTGAGTCACCGACACGATACCGTCAGTGCTAATGGTAATGCTTAGCGCATCGGCCGGAATGGTGATGCTTGGCTGTACGGGATAACCGCTGGAAGTAACCACTTGCCCCTGATTATCCTTCTGGAACGAACCGTCACGCGTATAAGCCGTCGTTCCATCCGGCAATAGCACCTGGAAAAAACCAGCGCCATTAAGCGCCAGATCAAGATCGTTGCCAGTTGACTGCAATCCACCCTGTGTGTGGATGCGGGCGGTCGATACCGGCCGCGCACCGGAGCCGAGCTGCAGCCCGGAGGGAATCTGTGTCGACTGTGAGGACTGAGCCCCTGGCTGCCGTATCGTTTGATACAGCAGATCCTCAAACACGGCGTGCGCCCGCTTGAAACCATTGGTGCTGACGTTGGCCAAGTTGTTGGCGATGACGTCCATCTGCGTCTGCTGTGCGTCGAGACCGGTTCGTGCAATCCAGAGCGAGCGGATCATTTCATTTAGTCCTGTTAGGCGTTCATCGAGAGTATCTGGTTGGCCTGTTTGGCATTGGCGTCGGCCGTTTGCAACATTTTGATCTGCATCTCGAACTGACGCGCGAGGCTGATCATGCTGACCATTGAATCCACCGGATTGACATTGCTGCCCTCCAGAGACTCCGGCGCAAGCCTGACGGTTTCATCCAACGCGGCCGGCGTACCACTCTTCAACCGGAAAAGACCATCACCACCACGCACCAGCTCGTTCTCCGGCGGATTAACGAGTTTGATGCGACCGATCACGTTGACGTTATTCGGCGTACCGAACAACGGAACAGTCGATACTGTGCCATCCGGCGCAATGGCCACCCGGTTGTCCGGCGGGATGGCAATCGGCCCGCCATCGCCCTGCACATTCAAGCCGCCGGCCGTCTGGAGCTGACCGTTAACATCGATCTGCAAATTGCCGGCACGGGTATAAGCCTCGCTGCCATCCGGCGATTCCACCGCAATCCAACCGGCGCCCTGAACGGCGACATCAAGGGGGCGTCCAGTGGCCATCAAAGGGCCCTGATCGAAAACGTTGGCGACCGAAGCATCTACCACGAAAGCTCGTGTAGGCACTCCCTCCCCTTGGATGGGCACCGCCCGGAACCGGTGTTCCATGGCACGGTAACCCGTTGTTGAGGCATTGGCCAGATTCTGCGCGATACCCGCCTGCTGCAGGAAGGCGTGCTTGGCACCACTCATTGCGGTGTAGATCAGACGATCCATGGCAGGGGATTTCCCGTTTTACCTAGTTTGGCGCTTAACGCAGGTTGACCAGGGTCTGCAGAATCTGGTCCTGCGTCTTGATCGACTGAGCGTTGGCCTGGTAATTACGCTGCTGGGTAATCATATTGACCAACTCAGCGGTCAAATCGGTGTTCGATTCTTCAACTGCAGCGGACTGCAACAGACCCAGGCTCGCGCTTCCCGGCTCACCCACCAGCGCCGCTCCGGAAGTAGAAGTCTCCGACCATTGGTTGCCGCCCAAAGAGCTCAATCCATTAGGATTGGTAAAACCGGCCAGAACCACCTGTCCCAAATTTCGCGCCTGCCCATTGCTGTAGTTGCCGCGAATAATGCCATCCCCGGCGACACTAACCCCCGTCAAACGCCCGGAGGTATAACCATCCTGCTCAAGACGGTTGGCACCGAAAGCGCTGCCATATTGCGAACTGCCCGCAAAGTCAATATCAAAAGCCAAAGGGCTTGCCGCGTTATTGATGCCACCCAAATCGGCCATTACGCTGTTCAGATCGATCGATGCTGTGACGATGCCTGTACCTGTCAAATTACCCGAGGTATCAAAAGCCAGCGTCCCGCCGCCCAACGTCACATTCAGATCACTCGTACCATCAACGTTTGAGTGGATCTGCCATTGCCCCGCCGTCGCTGTTTTTACTGCGTAGAGTGATAACGTGTGCGGATTCCCAAGGGTGTCATAGACCGACAAAGCTGTTGACCAGTTATAAGACGTCGGGGCGGGTGACCACACCGTTGCCGCGCCTGGCGCAGGAACCCAGGTTGTTTGCGCGGCACGCGAATCCAGATTGAGGTTGGCCTTGATCCCCTGAAAGGAACCCACCCCGTCGCCTGTTGCCACAGGCGGCTGATCACCGGCATCCAGTTGCAAGTCAGTCGGCGAAGATTGAATAATCGCTCCGGTCGCATCAGCCGGATAACCGGTCAGTACGCGGGCCCGGTCATCTACGATCAAGCCGTTCTTATCCAAATGAAACTGGCCACTGCGACTGTATGTAATCGTGCCGTTAGTGCTCATGCGATAAAACCCGCCGCCGTTAATCGAAATATCGAGCGGATTATTAGTCGTCGTTATGTTGCCCTGCGTAAAGCTCTGCTGGACGGCTGACGTCGTGGTACCTATACCCACCTGCGAAGCGCCCGAACCGGAGAGCGAGTTGGCATAAACATCGGAAAAGTGCGTTACGGATGACTTGAAACCCACCGTATTGGCATTGGCGATGTTATTCCCCGTTACATCCAGGCCTTTAGCCGCCGCGTTGAGCCCGCTCAAACCTTGTTGAAATGACATTTTCTATCTCCTGGCTTTAGAGAATCTGTTGCACGTTCTTGAAATCAACCGTTCCGAGCGCGCCGAGATCCAGCAGAAATCCGCTCTTTGCTCTAACAAGAGCAGAAACCATGCCAACTTGAAGCGAATCCGCCGCCACTGCCGAATTACCCTGTGTCGCCTCTACCGAAAACTTGTAAATACCATCTGGTACCTTGGTGCCGGTGTCAGTCATTCCATCCCAGGCGAAATTGAACACGCCGGCATCATGCGCGCCGAGATTCTGAGTTTGCAATACCTGCCCGCCGGCATTGAGAATACTCAGCCTCACCTGATCAGCCGGACCGGAAAGATTGACGCCACCATAGGCAGTACCACTAGCCAGAGAAAGCTGCGAACCGGAAACCAGTACGCTCTTGCCAATCATTCCCGCTGCCTGCATGGATTGACTGTTGCCAAAACCCTCCACCAACGAATTCAAAGTCGCATTAAGTCGTTCGATCCCGGAAACCGTGCTCATCTGTGCCAGCTGGCTCGTCATCTGCGCGTTATCCATCGGATTGAGTGGATCCTGATTCTTCAACTGCGTTGTCAGCAGCTTCAGAAAGCGATTCTGTGACTCATCAGTCGTTGAAGCCGCATTTGCTGCTCCACTTTTCGCCGCCGCGCCAAGTGCCGCAAAAGGATCAGCAGAAGTGTTTGTCGCTTGTACGGTTGCCATGTTTTTCTCCTTGAAATTACAGCGCTTTTCTCAGCGACTCTGTCAACATTACTGACCAAGCGTTAGTGTTTTAAGCAACAACTGCTTGGCGGTATTCATTACGTCAGCATTGGTCTGGTAAGAGCGCGACGCCGAGATCATATTGACCATCTCATCGACCACGCTGACATTAGGCATCGTGACGTAGCCTTTGTCGTCTGCCGCCGGATTGCGCGGGTCGAATACCAAACGCCCCGGACTGGCGTCCTCAACCACCTGCTTGACCCGTACGCCTTGTGCAGCCTGACCATTCACTGGCGTCGCTTCAAAAACGACTTGCTTGGCGCGGTAAGGTTTGCCATCCGGGCCTGCGATACTGTCCGCGTTGGCAAGGTTACTGGCTACCGCATTGAGGCGCATGGATTGCGCAGTAAGTGCGCTACCTGCGATGTTAAATACGCTGAACATGCTCATGATTATTGACTCTGCATGGCCGACAACAGGGTTTTGATCTGGCCGGAAATAAAGGTGATGCCGGCTTCGTACCGAATCGCATTCTCGGAAAACTGAGCACGCTCGACATCCATTTCCACGGTATTACCATCCACACTTGCTTGCCCAGGCGTTCTGTACATGAGGCGCGCCGAAATGGCGTCTGCGCCTGCCTGGATATGCCCTCCAGCGGTGGTAGCCAGCGCCAGGCCTCCACCATTGCGGCCGGCAACTGCTTCTTTGAGCGCAATCGAAAAATCAAAATCACGCGCCTTATAGTTAGGCGTATCGGCATTGGCAATGTTTCCTGCCAGAATCTGTTGCCGCTGGGCGCGCAAGCCCAAGGCTTGTGTCTGAAAAGAAAGCGCCGCATCAAGTTTGTTGACCACGATAACTCCTGTTTTAACTGTCTCACGCCAGACTCAATGCAAATCCCGTGCCACGCAAAAAACCTCATTGCCAATAGACCCTACCCGGCCAAAACGGCAGCCTGCCGCCGGTTTTTCGGCAAATATTGCCGGCCTCTTTCCCAGGCAACGTGGATTGTTTCGCGATCACGCCGCGATCAGGCAAAATAGCGCCATGAAGCCTTTGCCCCTACTCCCTTATCTGCGTAAATTTTGCGGCATCTTTTTGACGTTGCTTCTGACCCCTTTGTTTTCGTACGCGCAAAATACGCTTAACAGCGCCATCGACGACTATCTACGCATTCAGACGCAAGGCTTACCCGGCAAAGTCAGTTACAGCATCGGCCAACTCGATTCGCGCACCCAACTAACGCCCTGCAATGTCTTTGAGCCTTTTCTGCCCGCCGGCAGCAAGCTCTGGGGCAAAGCAACGGTAGGCATCCGCTGCCTCGGCCCGTCATCGTGGACGATCTATGTTCCGGTACAGGTAACCGTTTCAGGCAATTACCTGATCTCCGCACGTACGATGCCAGCCGGTTATGTTATTGGCGCCGCCGACATCGTTATCCGTAGCGGCGATTTAAGCACGGTCCCCCCGAATGTCATCACCGATCAAGATCAAGCCATTGGTAAAACGGTGAAAAATGGATTTTCTGCCGGCCAGCCCTTGCGCAACGACCAATTGATCGCTCCTTGGGCAGTTCAGCAGGGACAAAGTATTAAAATAGTGTCGAATGGCCCCGGATTCAGCGTCAGTAGCGAGGGCAAAGCACTCAACAACGCGATCGCAGGCCAAGTAGTCCAGGTGCGTACAAATGCCGGGCAAACAATCAGCGGCATTGCCCGAGCAGGCGGTATAGTAGAAATTTCTCACTGACTGGGCCTGACTAGATCCAACAGATAAAAAAGTGCTAAAGTCTGTAGGCTTTTGGCCGTTACATCGAGCAAGTAGGGAAACCCGAGGGGCTTTACCGTGAAAATTGAAAACTCAACCAAACCCGGCACCAGCGCAAAACCCGACACGTCGCACAGCGCCACCGCCGGAAAAGCGGCGCCTGCCACACAAGCGAGTACTGGCGCCAACGTTCAGCTGAGCGGTCTTGCAGCACAACTGCAACCCTCGGACGGTGCGGCTGTTTTTGATGCAGCGCGCGTATCGCAAATCAAACAGGCGATTACCGATGGGAAATTTCAGATCAACGCCAGCGCCATCGCTGATCGTCTGATTTCGTCCGCCAGAGAACTCGTCAATGCTGAGCGTCAAGGCTAAGATCCCTAGCCATTGCCGGCAAAAATGACTGACTTGTTACATACACTTACCGCCGAAGCTGATGCGGTTTTACGGTTCGTGGACTTACTGAAACAAGAGCAACGTACGCTTGCCAGCGGCGATGTTGAAGCCCTAACACCGCTCATCCCGCAGAAAAATACGCTCGCCAGTGAACTCACGGCACTCGCCAAACAGCGCAATACATCACTGGCTGCGGAGGGCTTTGGCCCGGATCGCACTGGAATTGACGCCTGGTGCAACCTCCACCCAACAAAAAACAAGGTCAGCGCAGAGTGGTCCCGGATATTATCTCTGGCCGGCGAAGCCCGTGAGCTGAACCGTGTCAATGGCGAACTGATCCAGATTCGGATGCAGCACAACACCCTGGCACTTGAAGCGCTACAAGGCGCATCCCGGCCACTCAATCTCTACGGGGCGGATGGTCAGACTGTCGGGCACAGCAACCGCCGCATCAACGATGCCGCATAGCGCCGAGCCCCTCAACCCAGCCGTGACGAACGGCTAGCGCGGTACAGGTCTCTGTAATTCAACCGGAGCAGCAACGGGCTTTTGTCCGGCGGGTGGCCCTGCCAGGCTTACCTCGGTACCCTTCTCTGGAATCACCGAGTCAATCAGAATTGATACGCGACGATTTCGCGCGCGTCCGTCAGCCAGTAGGTTAGGCTCAACAGGACGCGTATCGGCATAGCCAATCGCGGTGAGCCGCTCAGCCGCCACACCGGCATCGGCAAACAGGCGCAGCACGGTCGTTGCGCGCACTGCAGAAAGCTCCCAGTTTGAAGGAAACTGCAGCGTATTGATCGGCACATTATCGGTGTGCCCTTCAATGGTGATCGGAAAATCAGAGGCGGCGATCACTTCGGCAATGGCCCGCATCGCCTTGACCATCAGCGGCTGAAGAAGCGCCTGCCCGGGCGAAAACAGGATGCTATCGTTGATTTCAATCGTCACACCTCGGCTCGTCTCAATTACCCTCACTTTGCCTTGCTCAATCAGCGGCGCCATCACCTCAAGAATATCCTTGGCAACATCCTTCATTTTTTCGCGCTGCTTTTGCTTGACGGGATCAGGCGCCTTGGTGACGGTGCTTGGTTTTTGCTGCGGCGGCCTGGCGACGACGACTGGGGCCTGACCGGCACTATTGACTGGCACATTACGAAAAGCGTTCACCAGCGAATCGCTCAAGACACGGTACTTCCCTTCATTGACCGTTGAAAGTGCGTACATCACGACAAAGAAAGCAAACAACAGGGTAATGAAATCGGCGTACGAAACCAGCCAGCGGTCATGGTTGTCGTGCTCTTCGACACGCTTTCGACGCGCCATGGCTTAAAAAATGTAGCCCTTAAGACGACTTTCAATAATGCGCGGATTATCGCCATTGGCGATGCCTACCAGACCATCGACGATCATCTCGCGCTGCACAACCAGGCGACCGATATGTGCCTTGAGTTTGTTGGCCATCGGTAGAAAAACGAGATTGGCCAGCCCGACACCGTAGATTGTCGCCACGAAGGCGACAGCGATACCGGCTCCCAACTTGGAAGGATCGGTAAGATTTTCCATGACGTGAATCAGGCCCATGACCGCACCAAGAATGCCGATGGTTGGCGAATAGCCGCCCGCCGCCTCCCATACCTTGGCGGACAAGCGCATTTCATCTTCAAAGGTGTTGATCTCGACTTCGAGCACCTCACGCAACCTTTCCGGTTCGGCGCCATCCACGAGGAGTTGCAAGCCCTTGCGCGCGAAATCATCTTTCAGCTGGTTCATTACTGCTTCCAGCGCAAGCAGGCCTTCGCGCCGGGATATCTGACTCCAGCTTGATACTTGCTGGATCAATTGCAAATAATTGATCACCGGGGGAAACCACACCCACTTGAGCATGCGCATGCCGCGCATGAACGTGGCATAGGGACTCTGCAACATCACCGCACCCAGCGTGCCGCCAAGAACGATGAGCAAGGCAGTCGGTTGCGACAACGAGCCGACATGACCACCTTCCAGAATCTGCCCGCCAACAATGGCCAGCACCCCAATCAGCAAACCAAGCGCGCTGATCTTATCCATTTTTCCTGGCTTTCTTATTTGCGCCGGCACCGCCGAACAGGCGCGCACGCAGTCGGGCCACGGCCTGACTATGCAATTGGCAAACACGTGACTCGGTTACACCCATGACGTCTCCGATCTCGCGCAAATTCAAATCCTGCTGGTAATAAAGCGCCATCATCAGCTTTTCACGCTCCGGCAGTGCCTCGATTCCAAGGACCAGAGATTGCTGCAAACTTTGCTCTTCGAGCAGGTTCGACGGCTCATTTGCGTCATTCGTAAAATGACGATCGAGAAAGCCTTCACCACCCTCCTCGATCATATCTTCGAAGTAAATCAATTGATGCCCACGTGCATCCTGCAACATCTTCTGATACTCGGCAAGCGCCATACCGAGGGCTTCAGCAAGTTCCTTTTCACTGGGCGCCCGCCCGTTTTCCTGTTCAAGCTTTGAAATAGCGGTTTCGATACGACGAAAATCACGGCGCAAACTGCGTGGTAGCCAATCGTTCTCGCGCAACCCGTCGAGCATGGCGCCCCGCACCCGCTGTGCGGCATAGGTTTCAAACTGTGCACCCATGCCTGCCTCGAAACGACTGATGGCATCGAGTAAACCCATCATGCCGTTCTGTACCAGATCGTCGACCTGAACACTGGCCGGCAAACGCGCCATCAGATGATAGGCGATACGTTTTACAAGCGGAGCGAAACGCTCCACCAGCTGATCCTTGTTGAGCTGACCAGCAGCGTTGTACATAGGCGTTGGGGGCTATCAGGCGTGGATAGCGATCGGGTCAATGTGTTGACTCAAGTGTAGCAGTTGCTGCACGAATTGCTCGAGTCCGCCTGTTTCGCTATCTACCGATGGCCACTTGAGCAAATCGGCCGCCAGAGCACGGTAGGCTTTCGCCGCTGGCGCGTCGGGAAACAGGCCGACTACAGGCTGACAAAGCCGGGAGGCCTGACGCAGGTGCTCGTCCAGAGGAACATATCCGGCATAGTCGAGCCGGGCCAGGCCACGGCTACGGGTGACCTGTGCAATATTACCGTGGATGGCTTCGGCCTCATCGGCGCCCCTGACCTTATTCACCAGAATACGAAACTGCTTGCGCGAATAGCCGAGGCTGACCTTCTTGATTAATGCATAGGCTTCAGTAATCGACGTACCTGTGGCCGAAATCACCACCACGGTATCGTGCGCAGCAAGGCCAAGGGGTGAGAAACCTAGCGGATGATCCATCGAGGTGTCGACCAGAATCACATCGGCAGGTCGCTCCATGGCACTGATGCTGTCGAGGAGCGTTTGCTGCTGAATGGCATCAAGCTTACCGAGCTTCTTTACCGCACGCGCAGCAGGCAGGACGCGGACACCCGGGGCAACCGTTAAAAGGACATCGGCCAGTGATTTTTCGCGATTGATGACGTGATGCAAGTCATAGCGGGCGACCACACCATACAGCGATGCAATGTTAGCGCCGGTGTTTTCGTCAAGCACCAGCACTTCCTTGCCTTGCCGCGCCAGCGCAGCGGCAAGATTGGCGACTGAGATACTTTTGCCGACGCCAACGCTTCCCGCGGTGAAAGTCACAATGCGCGACTGCTCACGGCCAAATAGACGGCGCAGACCTGCCGCCTGATCACCACGCAACTCAGCCACGATGACCGCCAGCGGCGAGCATGCTGGAACCCGAATTGGTCATCACCAAACCCGGCTCGACACCATGCAGTCGGTGCGGCGAACTCTCCGGCACATCCTTGAAAGCACGATGCAGCAAGTACGGCCGGTTCGGCAAATGCAAATCTTCCGGCACGCGCTGACCGTTGGACACATAATGCAGACGCAGGCCATGACGCATGATGACATCAAGCGAAGTGGCGAGACTGGCGGCCTCGTCAACCTTGGTCAATATGCAACCGGCCAGATCCGGCCCGTTGTAAGCGCGCACCACATCGTCCAACGTATCGCCACGTGCGGTCGCATTGAGCAGCAACAGGCGTTTGACGTTGCTGGCGCCGAACATAGCAACCTGCTCACCGACCAGCCGGTCGCGCTGGCTCATGCCCATCGTGTCGACGAGAACCATATGTTTGTGCTGCAAATCCTGCAAGGTCTGGCGCAGATCTTCGGTATCTTTGACCAGATGAACCGATACACCCAGGATGCGTCCATAGATGCGCAGTTGCTCATGCGCGCCAATCCGGTAGCCGTCGGTAGTCACCAGCGCGACCTTGCTGGCGCCATGGCGCAGCACGCAGCGTGCAGCAAGCTTTGCGGTCGTCGTTGTCTTGCCAACGCCCGTCGGGCCAACCAGCGCATAAACCCCGCCACGGTCAACAATATCGTTTTCGGCATTGATGGTCAGCAAGGAACGGTCAGCACCGCTTTTTACCCATGCCATCGCCTGCCTGACATCAATTGCCGGTGGCAATTGTTCTAACAATTCACGCGCGAGTTGCGGAGAAAAACCGGCGTCGAGCATCTGACGCAACACTTCGGTCTTGACGGGCTCCGAACGAGCGCTCTCGCCCCAGGCGAACCCGGCCAGATGCTGTTCAACGATCTTGCGTAGTGCCCGAATTTCATCCATCACTGCAGCAGGGACCACCTCTGCCTCTTGCCTGGGCGCGTCGCCCTGTGGCCGTGGCAGATCAATCTGCGGGGCCGGGCGCGACGCTAGCGACGGCAACGCATGGCTGACGTGCGACGAACCTGGAACGCGCGGCGGCGCAAGCGGGCGGGGCGTGAGCGCCGGCGGAACAGAAGGCTTGGACGCAGCGACTGGCTGAGCCGGTGAAGAAAGACTGACCGTGTAATCATCGCCACGCACCTGCGCCTCAGCAGTCGGTGTTGGTACGATCATTGCCATATCAAGCGCAGCTACGGCCATGATCTCGACACCACCGGGAATCCCGCGATTGGAGAGGATGATGGCATCCGGCCCGAGCGTGTCCTTGACTTTGCGTAACGCGTCACGCGCCGTCGCTGCGATGAATTTTCTGACGTTCATGCCCTACCTCCGATGATCGAGGTGACTTTAATGGTTTTGCTTTCAGGTACTTCGCTATGGGCGAGTACTTTCAGTTGGGAGATACCGCGCCGCAGGAAACGGGACAACAAGGTACGAAGATTTCCGGGAACCAGCAGAACAACAGGCAAACCAAGCTCCTCCTGACGTTGCGCCGCAGCGACTGCCTCACGCACCAGCGTGTCGGCAAGCCCCGGCTCGATACTGGCGTTATCACCGCCACCGGCAACAGCCTGTGCCAGCACGCGTTCAAGCTGCGGATCAAGCGACATGACCTGCATTTCATTGCCGCTTGGATAGATTTGCTGAACGATAGAGCGACCCAGTGCCATTCGAACCTGGGCAGTCAGCGCCTCCGCATCCTGCGAGCGCACCGCATTCTCTGCCAGCGTTTCGATGATGGTGCGCATATCGCGGATATGCACGCCTTCTTCAAGTAGGTTTTGCAGCACTTTTTGCAAAACGCCGAGTGGCAAAATCTTCGGCACAAGATCCTCGACCAACTTCGGCATTTCCTTCGCCAGATGATCCAGCAGCGCCTGCGTTTCCTGACGACCGAGCAATTCAGCAGCATGCGACAAAATGAGGTGATTAAGATGCGTCGCTGTCACGGTGCTGGCGTCGACGACCGTGTAGCCATACGCTTGCGCCTGATCGCGGAGTGCCGAGTCGATCCATACAGCCGGCAAACCGAATGCCGGATCCTTGGTTACCGTCCCCTGGATCTGCCCGGCAACACGACCCGGATTGATCGCCAGCAAACTACCCGGGAGCGCTTCACCCTGGCCTATTTCAACACCCTTGAGCAATATCCGGTAAGCATTGGGCTTGAGTTCGAGGTTGTCACGGATATGTACCGGAGAAACAAGAAAACCAACTTCCTGCGCAAACTTCTTGCGGATACCGCGAATGCGCCTCAGCAATTCACCATCCTGTGATTTATCAACCAGCGGAATCAGGCGATAGCCAACCTCCAGACCCAGCACATCAAGCGTCGCCACGTCGGCCCAGCTGGCTTCTTGGGTTTCTGCCGACGGAGTCGGCGCGACGCTGACCTGCACCGGCTTGGCTTGGCGCGAGCGCTGATCGAGCTTCCAGGCCAACCCTGCCAGGCCAGCGGCAAGCAGAATAAATACAAAATTAGGCATCCCGGGGATCAAACCGAGAAGGCCAACAATCGCTGCAGTCAGCCCGATGACACGCGGGTTACTGAACAACTGGGAAACGAACTGCTGCGACACATCCTGGTCGTCACCTACCCTGGTAACGACCATACCGGCTGCGATCGAAATGATCAACGCTGGAATCTGTGCGACCAACCCATCACCGATGGTGAGCAAGGTATAAAACCTTGCCGCCGTAGCAATATCGAGATTGTGTTGCAGCACACCGATGATCAAGCCGCCAATCACGTTGATCAGCATGATCATGATACCGGCCACCGCATCGCCCCGAACAAACTTCGACGCACCATCCATCGAACCGTAAAAATCGGCTTCATGCGAAATTTCTTTACGCCGCTTGCGCGCTTCATCCTCGCCAATCATCCCGGCGTTAAGATCGGCGTCAATCGCCATTTGCTTTCCGGGCATGGCATCCAGCGTAAAACGTGCCGCTACTTCAGCTACCCGGCCAGCACCTTTGGTAATCACCACGAAGTTAATGATCACGAGAATCATGAATACGATTAGACCCACCGCGTAATTGCCGCCCACGAGGAAGTGGCCAAAAGCTTCAATCACCTTGCCGGCAGCGTCCGGGCCGGTATGCCCTTCGAGCAGCACGACGCGGGTTGAAGCCACATTGAGCGCGAGCCGTAACAGCGTCGTGACCAGCAACACCGTTGGGAAAATAGAGAACTCCAACGGTTTGACGACATTCATCACCACCAGCATGACAATTACCGAAATCGCGATATTGAACGTGAACAACAAATCCAGCATAAAAGGCGGCAAAGGCAGCACCATCATTGCCAGAATCAGCAGGATAAGCACCGGCCCGGCCATCTGACCGAGCTTCATGCGGCCAAAGACTGTCTGCAATGTCAGGGAGGCGCTAGCCATTCACGGCCTCCGGAACGAGTTCGGCAGGAACGGAAATTTCACGTGGTGGCAGCGGATAATTGCCACCCACCTGACGCCAATTGCTCAACTGGTAGATGTAAGCCAGCACTTCCGCTACCGCAGCATAAAGTGCGGAAGGAACCTCTTGATCCAGCTCGGTATGGCGATAGAGCGCACGCGCCAGTGGCGGTGCTTCGAGCATCGGCACACCATGTTCAGCGCCGATCTCTCGTATTTTCAGGGCAATATCACCACGCCCCTTGGCAACAACCTTCGGCGCACCCATACCACTCTTATAGGCCAACGCGATGGCAAAATGCGTTGGGTTGGTCACAATCACGTCGGCAGTTGGCACGGAACCCATCATCCGTTTGCGTGCAGCTTCACGCTGCAGACTGCGAATCCGGCTCTTAACCTGAGGGTCGCCTTCACTTTCCTTACCCTCCTGCTTCAATTCCTCTCGGGACATTTTCAATTTGTCGTGGTATTGCCACAACTGAAAAGGCACATCGACGGCAACGATCAGTACCATGGTGGCAACGACGGCGAGAAAGCTGAAATTAATAAGATGCCCGGCCGATGCCAACCCAACATCCAGCGACTGTCCAAAAATAGCGAAAATATCGTAACGCTCATTCCAGATCACCCACGCTGCGACACCGCCAAGGAGAAAAGCTTTGGCAATGGCCTTGAGCATCTCAACCAGACCAGACCATGAAATCAAGCGCGTCAGCCCCTTTATGGGATCAAGACGCGACAGATCCGGTACCAGAGCCTTGGGCGCGAAGTTCCAGGAACCGAGAAGAAAAGGGGAAAGCAGAACCGCAACCACGAGCGCTAGCAACAGCGGTGAAAAAGCAACCAAGGCGTCAGATGAAAGATCAGCAAAACGCACCAACATCAACTGAGGTTCATAAGCCATCTGCAGATCAATCATCAATCCACGGCGAAGAATCCCGCTCATGCGCTGCATTAGCCATGGCCCCATTGTCCAGAAAATACCCGCAGCAGCCGTCATAACAAGAAAAGCCCCGAGCTCACGTGAGTGAGGAACCTGCCCCTCCGCACGCGCTTTCTCGATACGTCTGCCTGACGCTGGTTCTGTTCGCTCGAGATCGCTTTCTTCGGCCATTAGCGGCTTTCAGGTGATTTCCGCCTATTATAGGAAAAAACTATAAAAAATAAAGGGGTATGAGATCTTTTTTATACCGATTCTCGAATAGTAGCGAAGACGCAACAGTTGTCGCAGACGTACAAAAACGAATGGGGGGCCTAAGCCCCCCATTCAATATCTTGATTAAATGCAGTTTAAGTGGACATCGCCAAGGCGCGCACGCTTCCGCCCTTCGAATCGGCATCTCCTGCCGAGTTCAAATCGGATAGCAATTCTTTCATATCAAGAATCAGCACAATCTGGCCGTTAGAGAGGGTTGTCACTCCAGCCACCCCGCGTGGACGGAAATCTGCGAGCGACTTGATCACCGCATCGTCACGACCGGCGAAACTATCAACCGACAGAATAAAGCTGCGCTCGCTGGTCTGCATAAGCACGCCATACTCCGGCTGCTGCAGTTGTGGCCAACCGAGCAGGCGGGAAAGCGCGATCACCGGCAAGATTTCACCACGCACAACCAGCGTTTCCTTGCCGCCAACCTCCTGCATTTTTTCGCGATCAATTGGCAGTATCTCGCGCACCATCGACAGCGGCAGGGCAAACGGCTGATCACCGAGCAACACCAACAGCACAGGAAGAATCGCCAGCGTTAGCGGTAGCGAAATGATGAAGATAGAACCTTTGCCGGGCTCGGAACGGATCTCGACCGAACCATTGAGCTTCTGGATGTTGGTCTTGACAACGTCCATCCCGACGCCCCGGCCCGAAACGGCTGAGGCCTGTGCCATCGTCGAAAAACCTGGCAAAAAGATGAGATTGAGACTCTGACGCTCATCCAGTGTGTTGGCTTCTTCCTCGCTGATAATCTTTTTCTCGATCGCCTTGGCACGAATGCGCTCCGCGCTCATCCCGCGACCATCGTCTGCAATGATCAAAACGATGTGATCACCTTCCTGACGCGCTTCGAGCCGCACAATACTCTTCGCAGGCTTACCCGCATTCAGACGCTCGTCCGGCAATTCCACGCCATGATCGACGGCATTACGAATCAAATGGATCAAAGGATCGGCCAGATCTTCGATCATCGTCTTATCGACCTCGGTTTCCTCACCAATCAGCGTCAACTCGACATCCTTGCCCAGTTGCCGGGCAAGGTCACGGGCAATCCGCGGATATTTCTGGAACAGCCGGCCGATCGGCTGCATCCGTGTCTTCATCACGGAGTTCTGCAAGTCGGACACCAGGAGATCGAGCTGACTGACCGCCTGATCGAGGGCATGCAAGGTTTCTGTATCGTTCTTGCCGGCAAGGATATCGGCGCGCAGACTGGTCAAGCGGTTCTTCGTCAAACCGATTTCGCCTGAAAGGTTGAGCACCTGATCAAGACGTGCGGTATCAACACGAATCGTGCTCTCGCGCGCGGTGGCCCGCTCTTCAACACGACGACCGGAAACTGCTCCAGAAACGGCCGCAGCCGGCTGATCGGTGGTGCGACGGCCTTCCGGAGGGAAATGTGGCTCAATTTGAGCTGCCGGGGTGGATGAAGCCGGCGCCACGGCAACGGGCGCTGCCGCAGGTGCCGGCGGGGGTGTAGAAGGTGCTGCGGAGGAATATTCCTGCCCGGTAACCGCCGAGTGTAAAGACTGCCAATCCGGGCCATCACTACCGCCCGCAACAGGTGTATCAACCGCAGCCCCCCACACCTCTGCCTGAGAGGCGACTGGCTCAGCACCCCACACTTCGGTTTGAGACGCAGCAGGAGATGCAACGGGCGCAGCAACCGGCTCCGCCACAGCAAGCACAATTGGCTTACCCTCCAGTGCAGCGCGCAAGGCAGCAAGCACCTCGGGCTGCGCCGCTCGCGGCTGTACGGCTTGCCCAAGCTCGCCAAACATGTTGCGAACACCGTTGGTCGCCGCCATGATGGTATCCATCAATTCGGGCGACAGGGTCATCTCGTTGGTACGCAGCTTGTCGAACAGGTTTTCGGTCAGGTGGCACAGGGTGACAAGCTCACCAGCATTGAGAAAGCCCGCACCACCTTTGATAGTATGGAAGCCACGGAAAATATCGTTCAACAAACGGCTATCGTCCGGGGACTTCTCCAAGTCGACCAATTTGTTGTCGACGTCCGAGAGCAAGTCGCTGGCTTCCTGCAGGAAATCCTGCAGAAGATCTTCCATTCCGCCAAAATCACTCATGCTGATCCCCTAGAATCCCAGACTATCGAGCAGATCATCGACCTGCTGCTGAGTTCCAACAACGTCGGTACGCCCTTCAGCGTTAATTACCGGCCCATTGAGCAAACTACTCACCGATTCGTCGGCACGCATTTCACCGGGCATGGTTTCAATGAGCACACCCATCAACTGCGACTCAAGTTCCTGTGCGACGGCGATGACCTTCTTGATCACCTGCCCCGTCAAATCTTGGAAATCCTGCGCCATCATGATCTCAAGCAGTTGCGCCTTGGTAGCACCGGTTTTCTGCGGCAAACCCTGCTTCAGAAAAGAACGAGTCTCTTCCGCAAGTTTTTTGAAATCCTGCACCCCCATCTGATTGGCATAGAGCGCATCCCATTTGGCGGCGAGCGCGGCCGAATCACCTTCCAGTTGCTCCTGAAGCGGATTGGCTATATCAGTAGCGTTAAGCACACGACACGCCGCCTGCTCGGTAAGGTTGGCGATATAGGCCAAGCGGTCCTTGGCATCAGGTAACGCGGTTACCGTTTTCTCGATAAGCTTGTCGTAACCCAAGTCGCAAAGCGTGTCATGCAGTTGCCGCGCCATTGCACCGACACGCTTGAAAACCTTGTCCTGCCCGTTCCACTCTTCATTTTCATCCGCAGGCGATGCCGACGCCGCAGAAGCCGCGACGGGTGCCGACTTGCTGGCCACAGAATCAAACAACGCTTGCAAGTCATCCGAATCATCGGTCGCCCCACCCCCTTCACGCACCTGCTCCATCAGAGATGGCTTGGCAGGGGCAGGGGCGGGAGCGGGAGCGGCAACTGGGCCGCCGGAAGCGATACTGTCAAAGAGCGCCTCAAGATCGCTCGAATCGCCGGAAGTATTGGCCTCACTCATATCTCAGGCCCCCATCTTGTCAAAAATCTTCTGCAGCTTTTCGGCAAGTGTTGCGGCAGTAAAAGGTTTGACGATATAACCACTGGCACCGGCCTGGGCAGCCGCAATGATGTTTTCTTTTTTCGCTTCGGCGGTAATCATCATCACCGGCAAATGTTTCAGGGTTGGACTCGAACGAATCGCCTGAAGCAATTGAAGGCCGTCCATATTTGGCATATTCCAGTCGGTCACGACAAATTCAAAGCCACCGCCCTGCAACTTCTGAAGTGCAATCGCGCCATCTTCCGCTTCATCGACGTTGGCATAACCCAATTCTTTGAGCAAATTTCGCACGATCCGGCGCATCGTCGAAAAATCGTCGACCACCAAAATCCTCAATTTCGGATCTGCCATTATCTACTCCTGTTTTCTTTTATCTTTTATCGCTCAAGCAGCGGACGCAGGGTGTCCACCAGAATTTCAGCATCAAACTTGGCTACATAACCGTCCACGCCGACCGCTTTCCCCATCGCCCGGTTTGCTTCCGACGACAGCGATGAGTGCATGACCACCGGAATTCCCGCAAAACGAGCGTCAGCCTTGATGTGTTTTGTCAAAACATAGCCATCCATTTCCGGCATTTCGGCGTCGACAAGAATCAGGCGCATTTCGTCGCGCACCGACGCACCGGTTTGCTGGCAATGCGCCGCAATTGCCTGCAGGCGAGTCCAAGCCTCGGCACCATTGGTTGCGTGCTTGTGCTTGACGCCCAATTTGTCGAACACTTCGCTGATTTTGCGCCTCGCCACAATCGAGTCGTCGACGAAAAAGACGCCGACCTCCTGACTGGTCTGCACCGGGGCAATATCCACGATAATCGCTTCGCCGAAAGCGTTCGCAAGAATCTGCTCAACATCGAGGATCGACACCAGATGGCCGTTATCCAGTTCGATAACTGCCGTTATCAAGCCCTGATTCGCCGCCATCACGGTTTCCGGCGCTTTTACCCTTTCCCAGTCGACGCGGATGATGCGATCAACCTCATGCACGAGGAAGCCCAGCGTGCGTTTTGAATACTCGGCAACCATCATGGTCTTGCCGAGCCCGGGAACAACATCCTTGTGATCAAGAAAATTGACCAGCGACAATACCGGAATAACGTTGCCGCGCAAGGAAATCAGGCCCTCGACGCCGCGCGGCATATTAGGTGTCTTCGTGATATGAGGCGTGCGGCCCACTTCACGAACTTTAAACACATTGATACCGAAGGTTTCGCGCGTCCCCAGTGAAAAAAGCAGAATCTCCATTTTATTGGAGCCTGCCAAGCGGGTACGGGCATCAATACCTTCAAGCATATTCTTGTTTTCAGCCATATCCATCGTCTTACTCCAACGAGATCACTGTATCAAGCAGGCAGGGAAACAGGCACCGTCCCCAGCAAGCGGCGCGCCAATGCTTCAGACAAACGCTGCGGCTCGAACTTGGCCACATACTCGTCAACACCAACCGACTTGCCGAGTTGCTGATTGGACATCCCCGACAACGACGAATGCATAATGACCGGGACACCAACAAAACGCGGATCGCTTTTTATCTTCTTGGTCAGGATGTAACCATCCATTTCCGGCATCTCAACGTCAGTCAGCACCAAGCTGATCAGATCGGATGCCTTTCGGCCGATAGACTCGGCATAATTTGCCATTTTCTCAAGCTCAACCCACGCCTCGCGACCATTGATCGCCGAAACAGTCTTCACGCCCATCGCATCGAGGGTCCGTTGAATCTGCTTGCGCGCAACAACCGAATCATCAGCAAAAAAGACGGTCAACTCGGGCCGGTCGAGCGGTTTGATACTGCGGAATACGAGATCATCATCGTAATTTGTCGTTTCAGACAACACTTTTTCAACGTCCATCATCATCACCAGTCGACCGTCGGCCAACTCGGTAACCGCCGTCACCAAGCCACCCAGATCAGCCAACAGCATATCCGGCGGCACGCGCATCTGGCTCCAGTCGAGACGCAAAATGGTATCAACGCCTTCGACCAGGAAACCCTGCGTATGCCCCGCATACTCGGTGACGATCATGATGTCGCGCGGCGTATCGGTCTGCACGTTGGCGTAGCGCGCCAGATCGACCACCGGCACAAGCGCGCCGCGCAGGCTAACCATACCTTCGACCGATGACGGCATTTCCGGCGCCGACGTAATCGGCGGCGTGCGCATTACCTCGCGAACTTTAAACACGTTGATACCAAAAGTCTCGCGCCGCCCGGTGCGAGAATCCACGCCAAGCGAAAACAACAAGATCTCCAGCTTGTTGGTCCCGGCAAGTTTGGTGCGTGCATCAATATTCTTCAACAACTCTGACATCACAGAACTCCCAGTTCGGCAAGCAATTCACCAGCCGCGTCAGAAACATCTTAATCCAACAATCACGCCCGCGCCACGCCTTCTTTTTGGAGACACCAACAAGGCAAGAGCGCGTCAGACCTCGGTCTTGTAACCAATACGAACACCGCCCAAATGGCGGCCCTTCACATACACCGGCGCCGAAATGTCGTGCATGATCTCACCCGTGTCGCGTCGGTAGGTTTGCAGCAGGAAAGGTTGCTCATGACTACCGCAGCGTTTTCCTACCGGATCATCAAACATTCGCTTGGTGCGGTTATTGATGAAATCGACTTTTTCATTGCCGGTAAGCGGCTGTGAAAACTTTCGATTGTGCGTCGGAATATAACCCCTGCGATCACAGAATATTCCATAAACGAGCCACTTGTTCTGCTCGAGCAACTGCTCCTGCAACGGCGTCAGCGACTGATCGGTAAAGTCGTCAAAGCGTGTCTTGAACTTCTGCGGCTTCGTATTCGGGATCGGCTGATACTTGTCGTCAAACAGATCTTCTATATTGATCCGCCCGGAATCAACCGCCTTGTCGAGAACCTGGCCAATGCTCTGCGCCGCCCGCTTGACGATCTCTGGCATTTTGGCATGCGTTTCTACGGCCTTGTCACCCGCCGGGCCAAGCTTGAAAACGTTACCGATTTCCTTGAGGTTGGCGGCGAGATAGTTGAGCTGACTGGCCTCACCAAGCGCCTTCTCGGCCGCGGCACTGTTGCTCTCGGCCATCTGCCGGATATTGCTCACATTCTCGGCGATGGTATGCCCGGCGCGGCTCTGCTGCGCAACGGCTGAAGCGATCGCATCGACTTTTTCCATCGTCACCCGTGCACCGCTGTTAATGCGCTCCAGCGAAGACGCCGCCTGCCTGGCCAGATCAGCACCGTTTCTGGCCTGGCCCGTACCTGCTTCGATGCTGACAATCGCGCTCTGCGTCTCGCCTTGAATTGCGCCAATCATCTGACCAATCTCGCCGGTCGCCTTCGACGTGCGTTCAGCGAGTTTGCGAACCTCGTCAGCCACGACCGCAAAACCCCGGCCCTGCTCACCGGCACGTGCCGCCTCGATAGCTGCATTGAGCGCCAGAAGATTAGTCTGATCGGCAATCTCGCGAATCGTCTGGACGATGCCGCTAATCGCTTTCGAGCGTTCACCGAGCGCGTAAACCACTTCGGCCGACTGCGTCACGGAAGTCGAAATCCGCTCCATTTCGGCTGAAGCGTTGTGTACGATTTTCATCCCCTCGGCAGACAGCTCGCTCGACGTTTCCGAGATACCTGCCGTCTCGGTGGCATTCTGGCTGACCTGATTCATATTTTCTGTCAGCTGAGTCATCGCACTGGCGGTTGCCAATGCGGCATCGCGTTGCTGATTGGATCCGGAGGCGACAAGATTCGCCTCACCAATCAATTGTTGCGAGGCGTGCGCCACCTCGATGGAGTTAAAAAACACCTTGCCAATAATTGTCTGAAAGCTCTCAATCAGCTTGTTGAACTCGGCCGCAGTGGCAGATATCTCATCACTGCCTTCGACCAGCGCCCGCTTGGTTAGATCACCGTCGAGATACATGCCGCCAATCACGCCACGCAGACCATTCAGGCGACCGATCAAATCACTTTCGACCAGCAGACAGAGCGCAATCGCAGTAACCGCGAGCAAACCAACAGCAATGCCCCAA
Source organism: Rhodocyclaceae bacterium (assembly GCA_044344385.1). GTDB lineage: Bacteria > Pseudomonadota > Gammaproteobacteria > Burkholderiales > Rhodocyclaceae > CAJBIL01. Next base: position 32,886 of record JBIJCY010000002.1, read on the forward strand.
GCCTGCAAGCCACCGCCAAAGACATTGACAGCCAGCCAGCCGCACAAGGCCGCGACCACCACCTGCAACAGCATTGCCGCACGAACCTTCCATGCCACTCCGTTCATGTCAAGCCTCCGCTATCGTTGTTGTACTTTTCCCGGCCATCAGGAGGTCTACGGCTTCACCTGCATGCACTTTAGTTTTCCCGCCCAATCAAAAAATCAAAGAAACTTGAACAGCTTGCCAAAGTTGGCGATATCGAGCACCTGCTTGACCCCCTGCTGAGCATTTGCCAGGAACAAGTCCTTTTTTGCTGTTGCTGTCTTGTCGCGCAACATCAGCAGCATACCGAGGGCAGAGCTGTCCATATATTCGACACTACGCAGATCGATGGTGATCGTGCGTGCCTCGGCATTGTCCATCAGCGGCTCATACGCCGAGCGAAAATCACGGTGCGCATTAAAATCAAACCGCCCTGAAAGCAGGACCACGGCCTGCCCGTCCTTGATGCTTGTATTCGTCTGCATAATGGCTCTCCCTATGACTTAGGTAGTAATGTACTCGCAGATTACAAATTATGCCACCGCCCTGCCGAGCGTCGCCAACACCCGGCGCGAAATATCGTCAAGGCTGGACACCTCCTCAACCGCACCGACCAGCGCGGCTTCTCTTGGCATACCATAAACCACGCAACTTGCTTCATCTTGCCCGAAAGTTCGCGCCCCCGCCTGACGCATACGCAGTAAGCCTTGAGCACCATCCTTGCCCATACCGGTCAGGATCACGCCGATGGCATTACGCCCGACCACTTCGGCAGCCGAATCAAACAGCACATCAACCGCCGGGCGGTGACGATTTACCGGCGTCGTTTTAAGCAATTCCGTCACGTACCCCGCACCGCTGCGCCTGATCTGCAAATGCGAGTGACCCGGCGCAATGTACACCATTCCTGACTCGATCCGCTCCCCGCCTTGCGCCTCGATGGTATGTGGCGGGCAGAGACTGTTAAGACGCGCCGCGAAAGATGCGGTAAAACTTTCCGGCATATGCTGGACGATCAGCACAGGCGGGCTATCGGCCGGGATGCCCATAAGAAAATCCTTGATAGCTTCGGTTCCGCCCGTTGAGGCGCCAAGGAAGATGATTTTCCCGCCGGCGGGCACCGGGCGGCCGGGCGCGCACGACAGCGCAGGTCCAGGCGCGATCGCTGCAGTCGCAGCCGGCACGGCACGCCGCAGCCGGGCGCCATACGCGGCGCGAATTTTTTCCAGCAACTCCTGCGTGTATTCTTCGGTACGCTGCACGCTATCCATCTGCGGCTTGCCGATAAAGTCGACAGCGCCGAGTTCCAGTGCGCGCAGCGTGGTATCCGACCCCGCTGCGGTAAAAGAGGAGACCATCACGACCGGCATCGGGCGCAACCGCATCAAGCGCCCCAGGAATTCAATGCCATCCATCTTCGGCATCTGCACATCGAGCGTCAGCACGTCCGGATTGAGCGTCTTGATCATCTCGCGTGCGACCAGCGCATCAGGCGCAGAACCAATCGCCTCGATATCCGGCGCGCTATTGATCAACTCGACCAACAACTTGCGCATTACGGCAGAATCATCGATAACGAGGACTTTAATGGTCATGACTCAAACCCGAACAAAAAGAAAGTAGCAGAAAAATTCATGCACACCTCAGGTAAACAACTCGATATCGCCCTCAACCTTGGTCTCGGATAGACGGCTGCGATACTCTTTCTCGCGTGTAAAGAGCGTGTCGTTATGTACGCGATGCAACTTGCGCACCAGAACACGCCCGGTCTGAGGAAAGAAATACACTTTGCGCGGGTAAGAGTCGAGCAGGTCTTTGGCAACGATCGGAATTTTTTCTGTTTTCAAGAAATCGAGGACAAACTCGGCATTGCGCACACCAACATTGGTGCTGACCAAACTCGCCATCACCGCCCCGCCACCAAATACCTTCGCTTCAAGTTTGTTGCGGCGAACGCCCATTTTCTGCAAATGGTTGATCAGCACCTCCATGGCAAACGTGCCGTAGCGCGCCGACGTGCTGACAACGCTACCACCCGCCTCTTCGGGAAGCATAAAGTGGTTCATCCCGCCGACACCCGAATCGACATCGCGAATACAGGCGGTCACACACGAACCGAGGACGGTAACCAGCACCATGTTGCGTCGCGTTACGTAGTACTCACCGGGCAGCACCTTGGCCGCCTGCGACTCAAAGTGTTTATCAAAATAAAGATTGGTTGCCAGATGTTCAACGAAGGCGTGCTCCCCCCCCAGCGCGGACGGCGCAGTGTCTTCAGTCGACTTAGCGCGACCGGCGCGCGAGTTCATAAACGGTTTTTCCTTGTGAACGGAATATTTCAGCGGCGTGCAGAAAACTCTCCGAATGACCGGCAAAAAGCAGCCCATGGTCATGCATCAGCGGCGCAAAACGAGACAGGATTTTGTGCTGTGTAGGCTTGTCAAAGTAGATCATCACATTGCGACAAAAGATCACATCGAGGGGACCACGCACCGACCAGCTAGGATCGAGCAAATTAAGGCGCTGAAAACTGATCATCCTGCGCAATTCGGGGCGAACACAAACGTGACCTTCCTGCGAACCGGAGCCTTTGAGAAAAAACCGTTTCATGCGTTCCGGGGAGATTTTTTCCACCCGCTCAAGCGGATAAACACCTTTCTCGGCGGTGGCCAGCACATTGGTATCAAGATCGGAAGCCATGATGCTCACCGGTACATTGAAATCACCCAGGGCTTCGACCACGGTCATCGCGATACTGTAAGGCTCCTCACCGGTGGAGGACGCCGAACACCATATCTTAAGCGGCGAACCGCTCTTCAATTTCTTCAGATGCTCTGCAAGAATCGGGAAATGATGCGGTTCGCGAAAAAAAGAAGTGAGATTGGTCGTCAAGGAATTGACAAACTTCTCCCACTCATCCTTGTCGTTTTTTTCCAGCAACGCCAAATATTCGGCAAAGGTTTTCAAACCCGTCGCGCGCAAGCGACGCGCCAGGCGGCTATAAACCATGTCCTGCTTAACGTCCGACAATGAAATACCGGCATGCTGATAAATCAGCTTACGCACCCGCTCGAAATCCGCCGATGAAAAGGCAAACTCACGTTCTCGCGATTCTCCCGACGCGCTTGCGCCGAAGCTGCGTTTTGGCTCAATCATGACTCAGTCTCATTCTGGTTATGGGGCAATTTTCGCAAGATCAAAACTCATGCCACTCGTCGTCAAGCGAAGCCGACAGCTTGGCAACGGATTTCTGCCCGCTGCGTTGTGCCGTGAAACGGCTCGATCTGTCTGCCAACGCCGCTTGCTCGGCATGTACCGCCGGTTGCGCGCCGGGCAAAGCCATTTGCTGACCGCCCGCCAGGCGGAACACAGATACCGACTGAGCCAGCGATTGCGCCTGCTCCTCAAGACTCTCGGCGGCGGCCGCAGCTTCCTCGACCAGCGCCGCATTCTGTTGCGTCACTTCATCCATCTGGCTCACCGCCAACCCCATCTGCTCGATGCCGGCGCTCTGTTCGCGGCTGGCTTCGGCGATATCGTTCATGATCTTGGCGACGCGCTTGATGCTGCTGACCACTTCTTCCATCGTACGTCCGGCCTGATCAACCTGCTTGTTGCCGTTCTCGACCTTTTCAACCGAGTCGGCAATCAGGCCCTTGATTTCCTTCGCCGCAGCCGCACTGCGCTGAGCCAGGCTGCGCACCTCGGTGGCAACCACGGCAAAGCCACGGCCTTGCTCACCGGCACGCGCCGCTTCAACCGCCGCATTCAACGCCAGAATATTGGTCTGGAAAGCAATGCCGTCGATAACGCCGATGATGTCGGCAATCTTGCTGCTCGACTGGTGAATCGAACTCATGGTGCTGACCACCTGACCAACCACAATCCCGCCCTTTTCCGCAATCTGCTGGGCGTTGCCGGCCAACTCGCTGGCCTGCCGCGCGTTGTCCGCATTGACCTTCACCGTACTGGTGAGTTCCTCCATGCTCGACGCAGTTTCTTCAAGGCTGCTCGCCTGCTCCTCTGTGCGTGAAGAGAGGTCCTGATTGCCGCTGGCAATTTCCTTGGCCGCCGTATTGATCGCGTCTGTTGCACTCTTGATCTGGCCGACGATCTCGCAGAGATTTTCTGCGGTCGCATTGGAGTCGTTCTTGAGCTGACCAAAAGTACCGGCATACTCGGTTTCAATTCGTTTGGTCAGGTCGCCCTTGGCCAGCGCGCCCAGCATATGCACGACTTCATCAAGCCCGCGCTGACTGGTATCAAGCAACTGATTCAGATCGCTGGCCAACTTCTGGAAGAACCCCTCTTTGCCTTCGGTCGCGACGCGCTGCGTAAAATCGCCATTGGCCGCAGCAGCCACAATGCTTGCCACTTCATTTTCAACCGCCACTTCATTGGTGCGATCCAGCCACTCCACTGCCGTACCGAGACGCTGACCACGCTCATTGATAACCGGCGTCACGGTCAGGCTGAACGAACGACCACCAATGACGAGCGCCGCCCGGTGTGTGCCGCTCAGTTTTTCCAGCAAACCACGCTGATGGGCCGGGTTCTTGTGAAAAGTATCGATATTGGTGCCGATCAGACTGGCTGCTGTGAAATTCGGCAAATCCTTGCGCAGATCGCTTTCAACCCGACTGAACATCTCATTCGCTGACTGGTTCATGTAAATGATGTTCAAACCGTCATCGGCAATCATCACGTTGGTTGCCACATTATCCAGACCGATCTTGATACGCAGGTTTTCGCCGGCAACCCG
>JBIJCY010000358.1:0-3353 GCA_044344385.1 Rhodocyclaceae bacterium
TCGATCGAAATCGAGCAACCGAGTTCGCGCAGTTCGAACAGCGCCGCAACGGTGGCATCCAGATCAAGCATGATGGCGCTCTCGGTCACTTCAAGCTCGACCAGCGCGCCGTCGATACCGGTTTCGGTGAGGATGCTCTGCAGCAGGCTGGCGAGACCACCTTGCCAGAACTGCCGGGCAGAAAGATTGATGGCCACACTGACCGGCGACAGCCCGGCATCCTGCCAGACGCGTATCTGCTTACAGGCGGTGCGCATCACCCATTCGCCGATACCGACGATAAGCCCTGTTTCTTCGGCCAGCGGGATAAAACGTGCCGGCGAAATCATGCCTACCTCAGGATGTCGCCAACGGATCAAAGCTTCCATGCCGACCATGCCGCCGCTATCCAGATCAACCTTCGGCTGGTAGTGCAGTTCGAACTCGCCGCGCACCAACGCCAGTCGCATCGCCTGCTCAAGACGCAAACGTTCGGCGGCGTCGGCGGTCATCTGTGGCGCATAGCACTGCACGCCATCACCCCCGGCCTCCTTGACGTGATGCATCGCCGAATGCGCATGCTTGATCAGCGTTTGTACGCTCTCGCCGTCCTGCGGATAGAGTGCAACACCAATGCTCGCGCTGACATGCAGTTGCCCGCCTTCGGTCTTGAACGGGCTGGCAAAACCTTCGGCCAGTTGTGCCGCTGCGGCAACGGCGGCATCGGCGCCGTCCAGATCGCTCCACAAAACGCCAAACGCGCTGCCCTCGAAATGCGCCAGCGTATCTTCGCTGCGCATGCAGCTTTCCAGACGCTTGGACACCGCCAGCAGCAATTCTTCACCATGGCTTCGACCAAGGCTGTCGCTGATCACGTCAAGGCGATCAACATTAAGCACCGCCACGGCAAAAGAACGATTCCGTCTGGCCGCCCAGGCCATCGCCATCGCGGCGCGATCAACAAACAGGTTTTGATTCGGTAGATTGGTCAGACTGTCGCGCGTCGCCAGATACTCAACGAGTTGCTGATTTTCCTTCAGGCCGGTGGCCATCTCTTCGAAGACGCGCGCCAGATCGCCCAGTTCACCGCCGTCCGGCGGAATACGCGGGCGGGCAGCCAGATCGCCCGCACCAAACTGTCGCGCCGTATCGCCCAGATCACGAACACGCCGCAACACCAGATGCTCGGCCGCCAACCAGCCGAATACCAGCACCATGCCAATAGCAAACAGCATGAGCAAGGTATTACGCAAAAGGCTCTCGTTGATCTCGCCGAATAACGCCGATTTCGGTACGCCGACGCGCACGAAAATACCGCCAGCCTTGCCCGGATAAAGCTGAGAAACGTAGGTCATCCGACGCACATTGTCCAGCCATACCGATTCATAAGTCCCCTGCCCCGAGCCGCCGATGACCCGCAGAAACTCGGTCCGGTCAGGAACCGCGCGGCCGACCCAGCCATCAGGATCGGGGGTGCGCGCCAGTATCGTTCCGGCGCCATCAACCAGCGTCAGTACCGAGCCCAGAGGCAGCGCCGCACCGGAAACAAGATCGCCCAGCCAGTCAAGGTCCAGCCCGATGGCGATCACCGCCTCGACACCACCCCACTCGTCGAGCACGGGATGCGCCAAAATGACTGTGCTCTTGCCGGTGATGCGGCTGATCTGGTAGTCGCCAACGGAAAAATCGCGACTGTCAATGGCCCGCTGAAAATAGGCACGGTCCCCCACTCTGACGCCGACTGCCGCAGAATTGGCGCTGCAGACGATCTCACCGTCCAGATTAGCAGCAAAAAAATCTATGTAATGGGGAAGTACACCACGCTTACGCGACAGCAGATCGCCGCAAACGCGTTTACGGATGGCGCCACGCAGATCCGGCCCGGAGGCGAGACCCTCAAGCAACTCGTGCGACTGCTTCATCAGCGCATGCTGCCGGGCGGTGATACCGCGCACAACCGCCAGCGATTGTTTCTCAGCAACCGCCAGCGCCTGATTGCGCTGTTCGTTGCTGGAATAGAGAATGATCCCGAAAGCCGGTAGCGCCGAGACGAGGAGGAGAATCAGCAGGCGAATGTTCAGCCGCGAGAGGAAGTTCCTGCTCATCATGATTTCCGGTCAAATTCGAGGAATGGAGCGGCGCATTCGTAAAAAAACGCACAGACTGAATGCCATTGCAAGGTGCGCACTATAGAGGAGACCGGACGGACTATCCCGAATGTGAGACGAGTCGACTTGATACACATCAATTTCGCCACAAACTCGGCTACGACAAGCCAGCGGCCAGTGGCGGCAAACCATAACGCCGCCGGGCGCGATCACAGGCGTCGTCGCCGATGCCCAGAGGCGCGTACGGCGCGAAATCACGACAAGGGCCGGGACGCTGCGCGTAAATCGTACAGCGCACCGACTGGCCGACCTCGCCTTCCAGCGCGATACAACGTGGTGGCGCTTCGTCGGTGCCGCGCATGCGTACCAACGTCGCCGTGAGCGGCAAGGTAAGCGCCACCGGCACGCAGCCGCCCGGGGTCGACGCCAGATCCGCGCAGTGAAAATCGACCCGGAAAGCCGCACAGCAGGCGCCACAGGAAAGGCAGGCATCGACCATTTCAGCCGCTCTCCGGTGAAAGATTGACGATCGTGCGAAACAACGCATGCCCGGAATTGAAATATTTGCGCTCAAAGGGCGTCAGCGCGATGTCCGGCACGTAGGGTTCGCAGGCCGCCGGATGCTGGGTCAGGCGTTGTATGGCGAAGCAAAACTCTTCGACGTAAATTCGCCAGTTACTGCGGCACTCCAGCACGCCGCCAAGCGCCAGCAATGTTGGAAATACCGGATGGCCGTGCCAACGGCGCGATAAATGGCCGATCTTCGGCCACGGATTGGGATAGAGCAGATAGTGACGGTCAAGCCGTATTCCGGCATCGTGCATCAACCGCCAGTAGTCGACCAGATCGGCGCGCACCAGATCGAGATTGGACGGCAGCGCCGCACCACCCGGCTTGCCACGTAACAAGCGCGACTCGGACTGATCGACACCGATCACGTAATGATCGGGAAACGTCTTGGCCAAGGCAATGCTGCTCTCGCCAACCCCGCAGCAAGAATCAAGGATCAGTGGCGCGCCCGGCGCCACTTGCTCGCGACGTTCAAGGCTGGCGTCAAACGCGGCGCGGTTGTAATCGGCGTACGGCTTGCGAAAAGGCGATCCGGCGTGCCGATCAAGCAGCCTTGCCAAATGCTCATGAATACCGGTCTGCGCACTGGTTGGCACGCGGGAAGTGGCTTGCATTGTTCAGCAAAAACCTACCCCTACCGCAGAGGCGCAGAGACGCAGAGGTTTCGCAGAGAACAACCTAAAAACAAATGGTTTT
>JBIJCY010000359.1:0-3309 GCA_044344385.1 Rhodocyclaceae bacterium
TGGGTGAAAACGAGGCGACTGTTGCCTCCCTGCGTGTCAGAGTGGCCGAGTATCAGTCGCGCTATAACCAGTTGAAAGATGCGGCGAAGATGGTTCCCCAGATTGAGGCTGAATACACCCAGCTCAACCGGGATTACGACGTCAATAAAAAGAACTATGAAAGCCTGGTCGTGCGCCGCGAGTCGGCCGCGATGTCGGGTGAAATGGATGCCAGTTCGGGCGGCGTTGATTTCCGTCTGATTGACCCGCCGCGAGTTTCTCCAAAGCCTGTGTCGCCCAATCGGTTGGTGCTTTTGCCATTGACCCTGGTGCTGGCCCTGGCCGCCGGCCTTTTTGTCCCCTTTGCCACGAGTCAGGTTCGCCCTGTTTTCTTCGATGCACGAGCTTTGCGTGAAGCCACCGGGCTGCCTTTGTTGGGGACGGTTTCAAAAAGACTTGAAGAAATGGCGAAATTCAACGAGAAAAGAGATTTCAGGCGATTTATGGCTGCTTTTGCATCGCTACTCGGCGCCTATGCGGCAGGGATTGCCTTGCTGTTCGTCCTTACCATCCGTACTGCTTGAGGAAGAACGATGAGCCTCATTGAACAAGCGGCACAAAGATTGGAGCAACTGCGCCAGGCGGGTGTCGATGTGCCTTCGCCGCCGCCGGCTGAAGTTGTTGCCGAGCCAAAGCTTGAGCAGGCACCGCCGAAAGTGCGCCCCAAAAAGCCGCCGCCCCCGGTCAAGCGTGAAGAGCCGGAATCGCTCGAATCGCCGGAAATGGCGCTGTCGCGTCGCGTCGTACTGGATCTGGACGCACTCACCGCTGCCGGCATTATTCGACCCGATGCGCCAAGGTCGCAGCTTGCCGATGAATACCGTGTAGTTAAGCGGCCATTGATCGACAATGCCATGGGCAAGGGCGCCGCACCGATCAAAGACGGTAACCTGATCATGATCACGAGTGCGCTGCCGAACGAAGGGAAGACCTTCACGGCGGCCAACCTCGCCATGAGTATTGCCATGGAACTGGATAATACGGTGATGCTGGTTGATGCCGATGTCGCCCGGCCATCCTTGTTGAAAGCGCTGGGCTTGCCGCCGGCACGAGGGTTGCTCGATGTGCTGGTCGATGAGTCGATCGATTTGCAGCACGTTTTGCTGCGCACCAACGTTGAAAAACTGACCATCCTGCCGAGTGGTACGGCCCACCCGCGCGCGACCGAACTGCTGGCCAGCGATGCCATGGTGCGCTTGCTGGAAGATATGGCCAGTCGCTATTCAGACCGGATCATCATTTTTGATTCGCCGCCATTGTTGGTCACTACCGAGGCGCGGACCCTGGCGTCGCATATGGGGCAGGTTGTCATTGTGGTGAAGGCTGAAAGCACTGCGCATGCCGATGTCAAACATGCGCTGGCGACCATTGAAGCCTGCCCGGTAAAACTCATGCTGCTCAATCAGGCAAAAACCTCGGCCCAGGACGGTTATGGCTACGGTTACGGCTATGGTAACTAAACGTAGCCGCATCCATCTTAACGCCCGGAGGCTGATGCTTCTTGGCGTTGGCATGGGCTGCGTCGCGTTACCGGCATTTGCCGGAGACTGGAAAATTACACCGACGATTGCCGTCAACGAAACGTCGACCGACAACGTCGCCTTGAGCAACACGAATAAGCAACGTGATTTGATCACCGATCTCAATCCGGGTCTCCGTATTGAAGGTTCCGGCGGACGCTCCAAGTTCCATTTCGACTACCAGATGCACAACCTGATTTATCAAAACGAGTCCGCGCGTAACGGCAGGCAGAATTCGCTGAATACACTCGGGACGCTGGAGGCGTGGGATAACTGGTTGTTCATCGAAACAAGCGGCAATATTTCGCAGCAAAATCTGTCCGCATTCACGGGCTCCACCGCCAGCAATGTGAATACCAGCGCCACTAGCACTAGTACGGAAGCGTCGACCTATCGATTATCTCCCTACATTCGCGGTGTGCTTGGCAGTGTTGCCGAGTATCAGTTGCGCTATAACCTGACTACCACCAGCACGAAATCTTCGGATACCTACAATTCCGACACCAGGGAACTGGTTGCCACACTGAAGGGCGCTACGCGCTTGCCGAGTCTTGGTTGGGCGCTTGATGCTAGCAGCACAACGATTAGTTACAGCAATGCTCGCACCAACGAAGCGGATCGTTTGCGCGGCGTTCTTACCTATCAGGTTAAACCGCAGTTCAAGGTCTCCCTTATTGGCGGGAGAGAGGCGAACAATTACCAGAGTTTGAACAAGGAGTCGCATTCCATCAAAGGAACCGGCTTTGAGTGGTCGCCGACAGATCGAACCGTACTGGCAATCAGTCAGGAAGATCGTTTTTTCGGCCCAAGCAGAACCACGAGTTTCACGCATCGCACTTCGGGGACTGCGTGGAAATACAGTCGAAGCAAGGATACGAGCGTTCTGGGAAATCAACAGCAGCAAGTAGGCCTCGGGACAAACTACGACTTGTTTTTCAGCCTCTATGCATCAGCTATTCCTGATCCCACTGCAAGAGCCGCGTTTGTTAACGCACTACTTTTGAGTAGCGGCATTTCTCCCACCGCCCAATTGCAGGGTGGTTTTTTGTCGTCAGGAGTCACCCTGCAACAGCGTCAGGAGTTTTCATTTGCCTTGCTGGGTGCCCGAAATACAGTAACTTTTGCTGCGACCCGGACCGAATCACAGGGGCTTTCACTCGGCAGTGGTACGGGCGCGCTTGTTGGCAGCGCTTTCTCAAACGCGAATGATGTTCGCCAGACCGGCGCCAGCATCAATTGGTCGCACAAGCTGACGCCTCTGTCGTCACTTATCGGATCATTCTCCCAGCTGAAAAGTACGGGTTCAGGTAGCGGTTCCAACCTTGAAACAACACAGCAGATGATTAATGTGAATTTTCTGACACCGCTTGGACCAAAAACAAACGCTGGTCTTGGTGCGCGGCGTGTGGTCGTGGATGGCACAACGAGCTATACCGAACATGCGCTGACAGGCCTCCTGTCTCACCAGTTCTAGCCTGCAATCATGTACGAATCCTTCTATGGCTTGACCAGCAAGCCTTTCCAGCTCAATCCTGATCCGACGTTTTACTTCGGCAGCAAGCAGCATCGGCGTGCCACCGCCTATCTCGAATACGGCTTGCACCAGAACGAAGGCTTTATCGTCGTCACCGGCGAGATTGGTGCAGGCAAGACGACCATCGTCCGCGGCCTGCTCAACAAGCTTGATTCGGCAAAAGTGGTGGCGGCGCAACTGGTCAGCACACAGCTCGACGCTGAAGATACCTTGCGC
>JBIJCY010000065.1:0-11573 GCA_044344385.1 Rhodocyclaceae bacterium
ATGCCAGAAAACCGGACGCCTGCTGGCCGAGGCACTCGGCCTGTCCAAAGACGAGTATCAAATCTGTTTCCAGTCGCGTTTCGGTCGCGCTGAATGGCTGCAACCCTACACAGCACAAACGCTGCATGCACTGGGCCAACAAGGCGTGCAACGCGTCGACATGATCTGTCCGGGCTTCCCCGCCGACTGCCTGGAAACACTCGAAGAAATCGCCATGGAAGGTAAAACCGAATTCATTCAGGCCGGTGGCAAAGAGTACCTTTACATCCCCTGCCTGAACGAACGTGACGACTGGATTCGCGCACTCGCCGATATCGCCACCACCCATCTGCAAGGCTGGCCAACCGGCAAGGCAGACCCGGCCACGCTTGAAGTCAGCGCCTTGCGCGCCAAAGCGCTTGGCGCCACCGCCTGAGATTTCTGGCGACAAAGACTTCTCAAGCAACAGGCGATTTCAGCCGTTATCACTTCAACAACGATTGATCGAAGTTGAAGGAGATCGCCATGAAAATTGCCAGCGCCGCACTGCAGCTGGAGTCCAGCCACATCAAGCTGCAACACCACGAAATCAGCGAAACCTTGCGGGCATGGATTGGTGATCGCCGTCCGAACTTTGAAGGAAGACCAAGCTCACAATCATCACCGCTGCCTCCCGAGCATGTTCATCTCTCGGAGGCTGGGAAAGCCGCACAATCATTGGAGGCCAAGGCGATCCAGAAGAGTATGGACGCAGCCGACAATGACCCCATTCTCAACCTGCTCAGAGCAATGATATTCATGCTGACCGGGCGCGAGGTTAAGGTGTTCAATCCGGCTGATCTCCAGCCACCATCGCCCGCCGCTGAAATACAGTCTCCCGATAGCCCGGCAAAATCCACGGCAGCGCCAGCGCAACAAAATGCCGGCTACGGCATTGAATACGATCGTCACGAGTCTTACAGCGAAAGCGAGCAAACCCGCTTTGAGGCAAGCGGTGTGATCCAGACGGCGGACGGCAGAGAGATCAGCTTCTCCCTCTCGCTGTCGATGGCGCGCAGCTATCACGAAGAGTCGGACGTCAGCATCCGTCTGGGCGATGCGCGGAAAAAACAGGACCCGCTGGTTCTCAATTTCAGCGGCACGGCCGCACAACTAAGCAGTCAGCGCTTCAAATTCGACCTTAATACCGACGGACAAACCGAAGACATCAACTTCGTGACGGGCGCTAGCGGCTTTCTTGCGCTTGATCGCAACGGCGATGGAAAAATCAACGACGGCGCAGAGCTGTTTGGTGCGGCCAGCGGTGATGGCTTTGCCGAACTGGCCGCACTGGATGCCGACCAGAACGGCTGGATCGACGAAAATGATGCCGGATATAATCAGCTGCGCGTGTGGACAAAAGACAGCAGCGGAAAAGACCAGCTCGCGACACTACGCCAGGCTAATGTCGGCGCACTCAACCTCGGCCGCGTAGCGACGCCTTTTGACCTGAAAGACAGCAGCAATGCGCTTCAGGGGCAGATCAGATCGACTGGCATTTTTCTGCAGGAAGACGGCAAAGCTGGCACAATGCAGCAAATTGACCTGACGGTCTGACGCGCAGCCGATCAATAACAGTTGCCGTACCCGCCAGACGAAACAATCAGGGGGTTTCGCAAAATGAGTAACTTGAAGATCTGGATGCGGCTCACCGCCGCCATCTGGTTTGTGCTGGTCATCGTCTGGACCGGCATGATTGCCTGGGAAAGCCAGGTCAACCGCGAAACTGCCATTCGCCAGGCGCAGGACTTTTCAAAAAGCATTCACGAAATGACCATGGCCGGCCTGACCGGCATGATGATTACCGGCACCATCGGCCAGCGCGAAGTCTTTCTTGACCAGATCAAGCAGTTGTCGATCATCAAGGAGTTGCACGTCGCACGTGCCGACGCCGTCATAAAGCTATTCGGCCCGGACACCAAAGCAACGCGCGGCCTCGATGCCGTGGAAAAACAGGTCATGCAGGACGCAAAGCCCTATGTTGCGGTGGAATCCGACGACAAAGGACAGTTTCTTCGTGTCGTCACGCCCACCGCTGCTTCCAAAAGCTACCTCGGCAAAGACTGCATCATGTGTCACCAGGTCGCGGAAGGAACAGTTCTCGGCGTCGTCAGCATGAAAATCTCGCTTGACTCGGTCGAGCAGGAAGTCGCCAGTTTCCGTCTCAAGATCGCGATGGCCGCAGCCGGCGTCAGCCTTGTGCTGCTCTTTGTCATCTACTTCCTGACCCGCCGTTTTGTCACCGATCCACTGGAAGAGCTGAAAGAGGGCCTCAGGGATATCGCCCGTGGCGAAGGTGATCTGACCCGGCGGCTGACCGTGCACGGAACCGACGAAATCGGCCAGACGGCAAGCATATTCAACGAAATGATGGAGAACTTTAACGGTCTCGTTCGCCAGGTCGGCACTTCGGCCGGACTCGTTTCATCGCAGGCTCAGGAACTTTCCAGAGCAGCCTCCCGCGTTGCCGCCGGATCACACCAGCAAAACGAAAAATCCGTCCAGGCTGCGTCAGCGGTCGAAAACATGGTTGGCAGCATCGCTTCAATTTCACAAAGCACCGCTCACGTTCACCAACAATCACAGGACAGCCTGCGACGTGCGGAAGAAGGCAACCACAGCCTTGGGAAATTGCAAAAGGAAATGCAGACCGTCGAACAGGCCGTCAACCTGATGGCCGACTCGGTCAACGAATTTGTGCGGAACACCGAAGCAATCAGCAAAATGACGCAGGAAGTGAAAGCAATCGCCGAACAGACCAACCTGCTTGCACTAAATGCCGCCATTGAAGCCGCTCGCGCCGGTGAAGCAGGACGCGGCTTTGCCGTCGTCGCCGACGAAGTACGCAAGCTTGCCGAGAAATCGGCGCGCTCAGCCAATGAAATTGACCTGATCACAGGAACACTTGCCACGCAGTCGATCAACGTACGAAAAGCCATCACCGAAGGCCTCGATTACATCGCTTCAAGCCAAAAAACTGTTGATAGTGTGGCCGACATACTTCAGGCAACCAACGGTTCAGTCAGCGAGGTCGGCAATGGCCTCGATAGCATCACAGCCGCCACTGACGAACAACGTCGGGTCAGCCGCGAGGTTGCCGACAACATCGATGCCATCGCCAAAATGGCGCAACAAAACAATGTTGCCGTAGAAGAGACGGCTGCTGCGGCCCAGTCTCTCGAATCACTTGCTCAAGGATTGCAATCCACGGTCGGTCGCTTCAAGGTCTGAGCAGCCAAAAAACCGGCCGCTAAAGCAATTGCAGCGTCGGAGCGAGCTCTAGATCGCAAGCAGCGGTGCTGCCCTGCACCGCCTTCTGGCCAAGTTTGGCCAGTGCCGTATTCGCGTCGCGTAAACGGCTGAGTACCTTGGCAACCAGCACCTTGTTGAATCGCTCCTGCAGTTCGTCCGACCCAAGTTTCAGTGCCGCACTGTTGATTTCAAGGAACAGGGTCGGCTCCAGTGTCACCACCGTTGCGCTGCGTGTCGTGTCATCAGGGTGTAAAAAAGCCATCTCGCCAACCACTTCAGAAGCCCCGAGACGGCAGATCACCCTGCCGTCCAGCGACACTTCAGCAAAGCCATTAACAATCACCCCGAACATACTGCCGAGATCACCCTCGCGGAACAGCGTCACGCGTTCCGCAATTTCCCGCCAGACGCTGATCCGCAGCACCTCCCACAACTCGATGTCTTCAAACTGCATAAAGAAATCCAGTTTGCGCAGCTTGTCGAAGTGCGTTGCATCCTGCGCGGTCTCGTCATCATCCAGCATCTGATAACGCACCGTTGACAGGTCCTTGGCGAACTCCGCGCCATTGCGATAGCGGCTGTACAAGTCTTTCTCAAGCGCCTTCTTGATGATCGGATCGAGGCCGGCAGGCAGATTCGGATTCAGCGCGCATACTGAAGGCGTATCCATATTGACGATCTTGTACACCAGCGTTGCCGCGTTGTTGGCGCGAAACGGCAGGCGCCCGGTCAGCAACTGAAAGAGCAGCACACCAAGCGAATAAAGATCGGTTTTCTGATTCAGCGGGTAATTTTTGATCTGCTCCGGCGACATATAGGCCGGCGAGCCAACGCCCATAACGAAGGTCGAATCAAGACCCATGTCCTTGTGCAGATTGAGCGCAAGTCCAAAATCAGCGATTTTCGGATTGTCGTCGGCGTCAATCATGATATTGGCCGGCTTGATATCGCGATGAATGACACCGCGCCTGAATGCATGATCAAGCGCCAGACAGCACTTGAAAATAATACCAATCACGCGGTGCATCGGCAGCAGGCGGTTGATCGAGCAAAACTGGTCGAGCGGAACGCCTTCGATAAACTCCATCACAATATAGGCTTGCTCGGGTTCGACGACCGCATCGTAAATCTTGACAATATTCGGGTGATCCAGACGCCGTGCTGTCGAGTCTTCGGTCTGAAAGAGCTTGCGCAGGCGGCGCGACATGGCCGCGTTTTCCTGCCCGAAGCGCATCAGCTTGAGCGCCATCTGATTACCGGAATCCGGATCACGAACCAGATAGACGACCGCCGTCGCCCCCTTACCAAGGATTCGAATGATCTCGTATTTGCCGATTTTCTCCGCCATACCCTGAACACACCTATCTACTGCGAAATACGTCAATACACGTCAACACACGCCAGCCCAAGTCTGGAATCCTAGCAGCAGATAGCTGCTACACATTCAAATTTAACAACAATTTCGAAAAAATTGAAAAAAACCGGCTCAATCAAGAAAAAAACTTGAAATAGCCGGGACCGCCCCAATGTAGCCGAGGTTTTCCGGGAGACCACTGATTATGCAAGCGCAAGACAAGGAAACGGCGCCCATCGCCGACGAAGCACAAGCAATACAGGACGAGACCACTGCCCCCGCTATGGACACCATGCCCAGCCTCGAGGAAACGCTCCGCCAGGCCGAACTGAAGGCCGAGGAGCACCACGACGCCTGGTTGCGTGCCAAGGCCGAAACCGAGAACGTTCGCCGTCGTGCGCAGGAGGACATCAGCAAGGCAGCCAAGTTCGCCGTCGAGCGATTTGCCGGCGAACTGCTGGCCGTCAAGGACAGCCTCGAAGCCGCGCTGGCCGCCGACACGCCGAGCGTTGACAGCATGAAGGCGGGCAGCGAACTGACGCTCAAGCAACTGGTTTCTGCCTTCGAAAAAGCCAACCTCAACGAGATCAACCCGGTCGGCGAAAAGTTCGACCCGCACCGTCATCAGGCGATCAGCATGGTCGAGGCCGAGCAGGAGCCGAACACGGTGGTCACCGTACTGCAGAAGGGTTACCTGCTGGCCGATCGCGTACTGCGCCCGGCGCTGGTCATGGTTGCCAAGGCAAAGGCTTGAAATCATTCCAATGAACCCCATTTAGGGCTCATCGCAAAGCATTCCCGTATTCAACGAATCAACAAATTATTTAAAGGACTCTGACATGGGCAAAATCATCGGCATCGACCTTGGCACGACCAACTCCTGCGTTTCCGTCATGGAAAATGGAAAACCCAAGGTCATTGAGAACTCGGAAGGCGCGCGCACCACGCCGTCGATCGTCGCTTACGCCGAAGATGGCGAGATCCTCTGTGGCGCGTCGGCCAAGCGTCAGGCCGTGACCAACCCGCACAACACACTTTACGCCGTCAAGCGCCTGATCGGCCGCCGCTTCGAAGAGAAGGAAGTGCAGAAGGACATCTCGCTGATGCCCTACAAGATCCTCAAGGCCGACAACGGCGATGCCTGGGTCGAAGTGCGCGGCAACAAGATTGCGCCGCCGCAGGTTTCTGCGGAAGTCCTGCGCAAAATGAAGAAAACCGCCGAGGATTATCTTGGCGAAGAAGTGACCGAAGCGGTCATCACCGTTCCTGCCTACTTCAATGACAGTCAGCGCCAGGCAACCAAAGACGCCGGCCGCATTGCCGGCCTCGACGTCAAGCGCATCATCAACGAGCCGACGGCGGCCGCGCTGGCCTTCGGTATGGACAAGAAACAGGGCGACAAGAAAATCGCTGTTTATGACCTTGGCGGCGGCACCTTCGACGTCTCGATCATTGAAATCGCCGAAATCGACGGCGAGCACCAGTTTGAAGTGCTGGCCACCAACGGCGATACCTTCCTCGGCGGCGAAGACTTCGACCAGCGCCTGATCGAATACATCATCGACGAATTCAAGAAGGAATCCGGCGTCAATCTGAAGGCCGACGTTCTCGCCCTGCAACGCCTGAAGGATGCCGCTGAAAAAGCCAAGATCGAACTGTCATCCGGCCAGCAGACCGAAATCAACCTGCCTTACATCACTGCCGATGCCTCGGGTCCGAAGCATCTGGCACTGAAGATCACGCGTGCCAAGTTCGAATCGCTGGTCGATGAACTGATCGAGCGCACCATCGAGCCGTGCCGTATTGCGCTGAAGGATGCCGGCTGCAAGATCACCGATATCAACGACGTGATCCTGGTCGGTGGCCAGAGCCGCATGCCCAAGGTGCAGGATAAGGTCAAGGAGTTCTTCGGCCAGGAACCGCGCCGTGACGTGAACCCCGATGAAGCCGTTGCCGTTGGTGCAGCCATTCAGGGCGGCGTGCTGCAAGGCGAAGTCAAGGATGTGCTGCTGCTCGACGTCACCCCGCTGTCGCTCGGTATCGAAACGCTCGGTGGCGTCATGACCAAGCTGATCAAGAAGAACACGACGATCCCGACCAAAGCCGGCCAGGTCTTCTCGACGGCCGACGACAACCAGTCGGCAGTGACCATTCATGTCCTGCAGGGCGAGCGTGAAATGGCTTCAGGCAACAAGAGCCTGGGCCAGTTCAACCTGTCCGACATCCCGCCGTCGCCACGCGGCATGCCGCAGATCGAAGTCACTTTTGACATCGACGCCAACGGCATCCTGCACGTCTCGGCCAAGGACAAAGCGACCGGCAAGGAAAACAAGATCAAGATTCAGGCTTCCTCTGGCCTGTCTGAGGAAGAAGTCCAGCGCATGGTGCTGGACGCCGAGCAACACGCTGAAGAGGACAAGCGGGCGCATGAACTCGCCGAAGCCCGTAACCAGTGCGACGGCATGATTCACTCGGTCAAGAAATCGCTCGCCGAATACGGCAAGGAACTCACGGACGAGGAAAAAGGCGTGATCGAAGCCGCCATGAAGGAAGCCGAGGAAGCCATTCGCGAAAGCGACCTCGACACCATCAAGGCCAAGAGCGAAGCGCTCGGCACGGCGGCACAAAAGCTTGGCGAGAAGATGTACGCCAAGCAACAAGCCGAGGCAGGTGCCGCTGAAGGCGCAGCAGGTGCTGGCGCAGGCGCCGGTGCTGCAGGCACTTCCGGCGAGGCCAAGAAGGACGAAGGCGACGTTGTTGACGCGGAATTCACCGAAGTCAAAGACAAGAAGTAAGCGCAAGAAAAATTCGTCGCAACAGGCGGGGCGTATAATCACGCCTCGCCCCATCCCCTCCTACCGCTCAAGAACCCATGGCTAAACGCGACTTTTACGACATTCTCGGCGTCAATCGCGACGCATCCGACGAAGAAATCAAGAAGGCCTACCGCAAGCTGGCCATGAAGCATCACCCGGACCGCAATCCGGACAATCCAAAATCGGAAGAGCACTTCAAGGAAGCCAAGGAAGCCTACGAAATACTGTCGGATGGGCAGAAGCGCGCCGCCTACGATCAGTACGGCCACGCCGGTGTAGACCCGCAAGCGGGGATGGGCGGCGGTGGCGGAAGCGGCGGCTTTTCCGATGCTTTTGGCGGAATTTTTGACGAGATTTTCGGTGGAGGTGGCGGCGGCCGCGGCGGCCGCTCCAATATCTATCGTGGCGCCGACCTGCGCTACAACCTGGAAATCACGCTCGAACAGGCGGCATTCGGCACAGAAACAAAGATCCGCATCCCGACTATGGAGGTTTGCGAGCCCTGTAAAGGCAGCGGCGCCAAGGCCGGCACGCAACCAAAGACCTGCCCGACCTGCCAGGGCAGCGGCCAGGTCCGTCTCCAGCAGGGTTTCTTCTCGATCCAGCAAACCTGCCCGAAATGTCACGGCACCGGCCGCTTTATCGCCGAACCCTGCGGCTCGTGCCATGGCGCCGGTCGCAACAAACAGCACAAGACACTGGCTGTAAAAATCCCGGCGGGGGTCGATGAGGGAGACCGCATCAGGCTGTCCGGTGAGGGCGAGCACGGCATTAACGGTGGCCCCTCAGGTGACCTCTACGTACAGATTCACCTGAAGGCGCACGCCGTCTTCCAGCGCGAGCAGAACGACCTGCATTGTGAAATGCCGATCAGTTTCACGACGGCTGCCCTGGGTGGCGAAATCGAGATCCCGACACTAGACGCCGTCGCCAAGATCAAGATCCCATCCGAAACCCAGTCAGGAAAAACCTTCCGACTACGAGGCAAGGGTATCAAGGGAGTACGTAGCCATACCCACGGCGACTTACTCTGCCATGTTGTTGTTGAAACGCCTGTACACCTCACCGAGCGCCAAAAAGAACTGCTGCGCGAACTGGAAGAATCCAGCCAGGAAAACGCCGGACGTCACAATCCCCGTGCAAAATCATGGATGGACCGCGTACGGGACTTCTTCGCGGCCAGTTGAACCATTGCGGAAACAACAAAAAGCCTGTCACTACCACGTAGCGGCAGGCTTTTTTCATTAACAACCGGGCAACGCGGCCACATAATTTCACCGTGTAAGACAGGCGTCAGTTTTCGCAGTCATTCTCATGCGCTAGACGGGCGAAACTTCGCCCATCCGGGGATCGCACACCAATGGAAAGGTTTAGCATGAGATTATTTCAAAAGGCTCTGCTCTTAGGTCTTGTCAGCTGGATGGGCTTTGCTGGCGCTGCCGAAGTCGGCGTCACCGATACCAGCATAACGATTGGCATGACCGCACCACTTTCCGGCCCGAACGGTGCCTACGGAACGGACATGAAGGAAGTCATCAGCGCCTACTTCAAACAAATCAATGACGCTGGCGGCATTAATGGGCGCAAGCTCGAATTGATCGCCATGGACGACGGCTACGAGACCGATCGTGCAGTAGCCAACACCAAGGCCCTGATCAATGAAAAGCAGGTCTTTGCGATGATTGCATCGTATGGATCCAGCCCGACAACCGCAGCCATGAATGATGCATTCGGGCCGTCCAAAGTGCCACTGATCGGCACCATCTCAGGGGCCGACTCGATTCGTCAGTCGCCGAAGGACAACCCGAACAACCGCTATATGTTCAACGTCCGCGCCAGCTATGCGAACGAAACCGAAGCCATCGTCAACCAGTTAGTGGGACTCGGCATAAAGAACATTGCCGTGTTTTACCAGAATGACGGCTTCGGCAAATCCGGCCTTGACGGCGTGATCGCCGCATTGAAGAAACATAACCAGACGCCGTCCGCAGTGGCCACCGTCGAACGCAACTCGCTCGATGTCAGTCAGGCAGTTCAAACAATTTCCAAGGCCAATGCACAGGCGGTGGTGATGGTTACGCTGTACAAGCCGACCGCCGAATTCGTACGCCAGATGAAAAAGGCCAACCAGCATCCGCAGTTCATGACGCTTTCGCCGGTCGGTGCCGACCTGCTGGTCAAGGAACTCGGCGACGACGCGCGCGGTGTCGGCATCTCGCAAGTCATGCCCTACCCGTGGAACGATACGACGCCGATGGTGCGCGATTACCAGAGACTGCTTGGCAAACAAGGAAAGTTTTCGTACTACGGCATCGAGGCCTACGCCATGGGCAAGCTGATGGTTGATGCGATCCGCAAGAGCGGTGGCAAGGACCTCAGTCGTGACCGGCTCGTCAGCACGCTGGAAAGTCTGCAAAACCACGATCTTGGTGGCTATCGCGTCAGCTATTCGGCAAACGAGCGGCTCGGCTCTCGCTTTGTCGACTTGACCGTGATTGGCAACGGTGGCCGCGTCCTGCGCTGAAGTCACTCTGTATAAAAAAAGCCCGCCAGAATTCGGCGGGCTTTTTGTTGCCTGTGCTTTGTCGGTCAGGCACGCCGCCAAGTGGTTCCCTGTGCGCCATCCTCCAGCGCCACTCCGGCCGACAACAACTCGGCACGAATACGATCCGATTCGGCATAATTTTTCCCGTATTTTGCCGAAATTCGCTCGGCAATCAGGGCCTCGATGCGCTCGACCGATAGCTCACCTTCACTCGTCGGCGCCGCCTGCAAAAAAATCTGCGGATCGCGCTGCAACAGACCGAGCAAACTAGCCAAGGCGCGCAATTGCGCCGCAAGGGCGGGGGATCGACTGCGATTCAGTTCGGCTGCCAAATCGAAAAGTGCAGCACAAGCTTCCGGCGTATTGAAATCATCGTCCATCGCGTGACGGAAGCGCACCGCATGCGGCTCGCTCCAATCGACGACTTGCGACTCAGACAGAAACACTCCTTTTAGCGCCGTATAAAGCCGCGCCAGCGCATGACGCGCATCGTCAAGGTGCACATCGGAATAGTTCAACGGGCTACGGTATTGGGCGCGCAGAATGAAAAAACGCACAACTTCGGCATCGTATTTCTTGAGAACTTCGCGAATCGTGAAAAAGTTGCCCAGCGACTTGGACATTTTCTCGTCATCGATGCGAACAAAACCGTTGTGCATCCAGTAGTTCACAAAGCTGCAATTGTGCGCGCCCTCTGACTGAGCAATTTCGTTCTCGTGATGAGGAAACTGTAAATCCTGACCGCCGCCGTGGATATCAAAGTGTTTGCCGAGCAGATCGGAACTCATTGCCGAGCATTCGATATGCCAACCCGGCCGGCCATTGCCCCAAGGCGAGGCCCAGAAAGGCTCACCTTCCTTGGCGTGTTTCCACAACACGAAATCAAGCGGATCCTGCTTGGCGGTGTCAACCTCGACACGCTCACCCGCACGCAGATCGTCAAGCGACTTGCCCGAAAGCTTGCCGTAGCCCGGAAATTTGCGCACCGAGAAATTCACGTCACCATCAGCCGCCTTGTAGGCCAAGCCATTCCGCTCAAGCTGGCCGATCAGATCCAGCATCTGCGGCACATATTCGGTCGCACGCGGCTCGTGATCAGGCTTTTCAACGCCCAGAGCGGCCGCGTCCTGATCCATCAGGCTGATAAACCGATTGGTCAGCTCGCCAATGGTTTCCTTGTTTTCCAGCGCACGCCTTATGATTTTGTCATCAATATCGGTAATATTGCGCACATAGGTGACATCCAGACCGGACGCGCGCAACCAGCGCTGGACCATGTCAAAGACAACCAGAACGCGGGCATGGCCGAGGTGGCAGTAATCATAGACAGTCATCCCGCAAACATACATACGGGCCTTGCCAGGCTCGAGGGGGACAAATTCCTGCTTTTCCCTGGACAAGGAGTTGTAGATTTTCAACATATTCGGGCTCACGAGAACGCCCCTGAAAAATACCGGGGCGTACGGAATACTTTGGATTCGACGCGCTTCTTGATAGAATTACACGATTAAGCGACCAACTTTTGCGAAGTATACCATAACGATGCGCCCAAGCTCCTCAACGCCTTCACTGGCGCGCCTTCCAGCCC